>DAOWID010000335.1 GCA_030641115.1 Planctomycetota bacterium
GTTTATTTGTGTTAACCAGAGCTTCGTCTCCGTGATCTAACCGAGACAATAAGAACTCTTTCGTAGGCGGCAACCACTCGGGCCGGAACGTGGGGTAGATGAGATAGCTCCTGCCTCCTACCACCGTAGCTGAATACTTTTTGAATGCCCTTGTTACAGCCTCGAGCCACCCAGATTGCACTTTAACGTCATCGTCAATGAAACACACAATCTCGCCTTTGGCTTCTTTCAGAGCGCGGTTCCGAGCATAACTTAATCCCTCTTTGTGCTCCGTCACGCCGCGCAGGCGTGGGGCTAATAATCTGCTATAATTTTCAATAACACTCGGCGTGTCGTCAGAACTGTTATTGTCAACTACAAGAATCTCATAATCCGCGCCATCTGGACAGCGCAGGTCCCGTAAGCTTTCCAGCGCTACAGCGAGGCTGGCCGCGCGATTATACGTCTGAATAGTCACGGTCGAGAACATCTAATTTGTTCTTTTCTGGCATGGTTCAATCCTGGGTGGCAGCCTCAAGCGCAGCTTGGGGATGGCAAAGCTCCAAAAGCGGCGTAACCATCCCCAAATCCTTCGGATTTGCGGCTGCCACCCACTATGAAGCCCCAAATCAATGTTACCCAGAATCTGAACTGATTGAACCATGCCAATTTTCTTGACTGCTATGTCTGGCACTCACGATATCCTCTTGCGGCAGACGATACTGTTTGATCTCGTCCAATTCAGGCGATTGATACTCTCGGGCGAGACGTTGTCTTATATCTCGCACTTTGCATCCGTCCAGCTCAGCATCATTGTCAAGAGCTGATATCCTTGAGGCGTACCAGTAGTGCCTGACTGATTTATTCACCAGGGTTGAGTGAAGGGCATAGGATCCGTTGTGTTCGTGGCTGACCTCGACTATCGGTATATCATTAAGCAGACAATCCCACGTCAATAGACCCCCTGAATCCCAATATGGCCATTGATCTCTAAAGTCTATATGGAATTTGGAGGCGATCCTTTCCTGGTCAATTATCATGCAGCACGGATGAATAGCAAAGCTTATGATGTCCCGCAAACGAGGTCCCCTAACTGGGCCTATCAATCCGGCCTTCTTGCTGTTCAACTGTTCTACAAGGTCACGCAGCCAGTTTTCTTTAAGCCCGATAGCATCACTGTCCACAGTAGCTATGTATCTGAACCTTCTGACCAGCCCCAACGCTTTTTGAAGTCCGTCCCCATGCTTGGTGCACCGGGTGTCAAACCATTCGTCAACGAGCCCCTCTCCCACCACAGCTTTCTTAAAACTCCCTAAATCCTTCGTAGAATTATTCACCGCCACAATATGATGCGGCAAACCCGCGAGTTTTCTTATAGACCTAAGGCACAGTTCAGTAAACTTGATCTCATTATAAACTGACACGAGTATTGCAGCAGTTTGTTCTTTCTCTCGGACCTGATGAGCTTCACCAGAATCATTTTTCAAATGCCACAGACTTTGCAAAAGCCCTATAAACCACGGAACACCGTCACCTACCTTAATGTTTCCGGCAAATTTGTTTATCTGTTTCGTACGTTTGAATCTCCAGTTCGACTCCAGATATTCTCTAAGACACTTGACAAATGTAAACTGATAACGATCTGCCTCTCGTTCTGTTGTTGTGCCTAAGTACATGTCAACCTCTGGACGCAAATGAGCTCTGATACTGTTGACATGCACAAAGATCTTTCTGATAGGCTCTGGCGAGTTTATAAGCCCACTTATAGCTCTTAGCTGCTCAAATCTTACTCTGTCCGGCTCCCTGCTTGTTAGAAGCTCGACTTCATCCATAGTCACGATTCCCTATCGAGTCTGTTTTCGTTACCTCGATGAGTTCTGCAAAATTGCAGGTTAGGCATATATTATTTAAGAAAATCCGTTTTTTGATTTTCTTAAGTAATCGCTTAATTATTTGTTAAAGAACAACTTGCTGTTTAACAAGAAAAAATCAAAAAACGATTTTTTCTTGTCAAAGTATGCCTAACCTGCAATTTTGCAGAAGCCTTGTTACCTCTGTCATGGAAGAACTCGCTGCATTATCTTCCTGCGTAACGCTGAGAGATGTCCACGCCCGGACATCGGTTTATGCCACCCGATAATCTGTACTAAAGACTGCATGGCAAATCCGGGAATTTCCAGGCGCTCTTCTGCCTTGAGAAGGAATTGCAGAAGTGGTTGACTGACGCGTGGCCAGAGAGCTTCCCAATTGCCCTGGGGAACTGCTGCCGCGAACCAAAGTGTGTTTCGTATGGCTCCCATCATCTTAGGGGTTATTTGAGGGTCTCCTCTCTCCAGGACCGCTTCGAATAGTTGGGAGGCACGAGTTGCATCACCCTGCGCAACGGCAAAGCCGACACAACGAATGCCCCATTCAAGCATCACTTCTGTCATCGAACATTTGCAGCCTTGTTTGAATTCACCTGCCGGGTTTCTGACACGGCCATCTGGATGATGTCCGCGACGAATCACTTCCTTGCCCGCTTCAAAGAAAGTAAGTGGGTTGCGGCTTAGACTCTCCCGGACCATCCGGTAAATCACTAATGGTTTGGGTACGCAGCCGAAGCGACCACCTGCTCTGGCGACTCGAAGCCACAGGTCCCAATCATGGCAATGCCTCAACGAACAGTCGAATAGTCCCACGTGTTCGAGGGTCCTACGGCGCAGCAAGACACTATGGCAAGGAAATAGATTGCCGTGTGCCAGCTTCTCAAAAAGCTGACCCTCAGACTTCGGAGTAACAACCCAGCTCTGATCCTGCATTTGGGTGTCACTGTAAGTCCAGCCGCAGCAAGCTGCTGCCAGAGAAGGATCATCTCTTAGCTTGCGTACCATATTCTGCAGCATGTCCGGCAGCAACAAATCATCGGCATCAA
This sequence comes from Planctomycetota bacterium, assembly GCA_030641115.1. Lineage (GTDB taxonomy): Bacteria > Planctomycetota > Phycisphaerae > Sedimentisphaerales > Anaerobacaceae > DAOWID01. Next base: position 2,894 of record DAOWID010000335.1, read on the forward strand.
GAAAATTGACAAACTCACCTCTGGCTGCTGCTATACCAGCGTTTCGCGCACTCGCTAAGCCTTTGTTGTCCTGATCGATCCGCTTGAAGCGGGGGTTCTTGGCCTCATATATATCGATAATCTCAACCGAGTTGTCCGTTGCTCCGTCGTTGACAACGATTGCCTCCCAATCGCGGAATGTCTGCTTCCACAAGCTTTCCAGCGTATCGATGAGCGTGGGCTCACTATTATGACAGGGGATAATCACACTAACAGTCGGAGTCAATTGCTGCCTCCACATTTATTTTTTGGCACGGTGTCAGTTTATGGACACCTGGCCACCATCCCTGCGTGATTTGTCGCCGGAACCCAAAACGCCACCACACAGGTGAGCGGTCTTCACCGAGCACACTTGCTGCAATTGCTATAGCAAGAGGGCGAAACCACTGTGAGAACATATCACCACCGTTAGTCTTAAATCGTAGATGCGGGCAGCCAGCATAGCACTGTCGTGCGCCGGACACATATTGGCGCAAAGCCCTCAAGCGCGAACGAGGCCCCGGATGGTGCCACGGTCGAAACAACGTCCACAATAATGAAGGTAGTGAGTTGAGCGAAGCGCCGTTAGAAGCATACACAAAAGCTCCGTCGGCGCGCTGGTTTCTCAAAAGGGCGGCTAAGGCTCTCTTCAAGGCTCGTTCAATTTCCTCACGTCGATAATCGGCGAGCCGGTACATATTTGCCAGGATGTCGATGGCATCCAGGTCTTCACAAGGTCCACCTCCGGCTCTCCCCGGAACGAACAGACCATCCGGCTGTTGCAAAGCCAGCGTATGGTCAACGATTCGGTCTTTGAAACGAAGTGACCGTCCGGCTGCATAGTAAAAGACGTAATGATGATACGCTGCAGCCATTTGTTGGAGAGTCCGCTGCACTGCTTTGTACGGTGGATTGCCCCAGAATCCCGTCGTCGGATCTTGATGGTCTTCGAGCCATTGCAGAAGGCCGGCAAAGCCTGCAGGAAACTGTTCTTCTCGCACCGGCACATGGTCTGCGGTAATATCGCTTTCCACGAGTAGCCAATAGCCGATCCATTCCACCCAGTTGCTCTCGCGCCAGGGATTGATCCAGTCGAGTTGATCAATCCAATCGTACAGGGCAGTATCATCGCGCCATGCGTCGAGGAGCTCCAAACGTCGATGAGGCCGTTGGCCCAATGCGTCCAGCGCCATCATCGCCAGAAAGGTTGCGTGCCCCCGAAGATACGCAGAATCAAGAACGTGTCCCTTTGTGGGTTGTAGGTACGGGTCTCCAAACCACCCGTCACCGTGCTGGAAGCTCTGGATATAGTCTGTCCACGCCTCGATTTCCTGGGCAGATGAGTCTGACAAAGTGCCTAAGGTCTCCGAAGCTAGCGCAGCACAGCAGGAGCCGACAAGGCAGACGGGTGACTCAGGTGAAAACCGAAAACCATTTTCTGTTGGAACATACTGCTTTCTGATCCACTCACCTGCTCTGCGCGGCAATCGAAATGATGTGTCAGATACACTCATATAGGCCCTTAGTAGTTCAACATCGACAAAATATTGCGCATGTTTGTAAGGCTCTGGCTGTGCTTGATTTACACCCGCCCGCAGGGCCACCTCTTCCGAGCGAAGTCTCGGACGAGGCGTAGGCCCTTACTATTGGAGTCTTGCGCAAAATGGTCATAACGTAGAGTCCGTTTTAATAGGTTGTGGCATAAAGCCCCTGACTGTGTCAGGCAAACGACATGCCAAATCGTCGTTATTTGGCGTGGCGTTTGACCAGCCCGGTAGCAA
>DAOWID010000485.1 GCA_030641115.1 Planctomycetota bacterium
GTATAAGTATAGGCACGGATGGACAGTAGTAAGTAGTCAGTAAAGGCTTCTGCAAAATTGCAGGTTAGACATACTTTGACAAGAAAAAAACGTTTTTTGATTTTTTCCTGTTAAACAGTAAGTTGTTCTTTAACAAATAGTTGGGCGATTACTTAAGAAAATCAAAAAACGGATTTTCTTAAATAATATATGCCTAACCTGCAATTTTGCAGAACTCATAAGTAGTCAGTAACAAGTGGAGAATAAGATGGAAGCTGGGGAATTGAAATCAGCGATATCAGCGTTGGCGGCCCGGATCGAGAAGATCCGGGACTGGCTTTGACTTGCCTAATAAGAAATCGCAACTTGAAAAGCTCGAAAGCAAGATGTCCAAGGCTGGGTTCTGGGACAATCAAGATTCAGCCAAGTCTGTGGTATCCGAATTGAGCGCGCTTAAGTCGGTTGTCGAGCCGGTGGAAGAATTGCAGCGAGAGGTTGGAGATCTTGGGGAGCTGTACGAATTGGTCCGCCTGGAGCGGGGCGAGTCAGACCAAGATGATCTGGGCCAGTTGGAAGATGATTGGGCTGGGCTTGTGAAAAGGTGTGAGCGGGTCGAATTAGCGGGGTTGCTGGCCAGGCCTGAGGATGTGAAGAACTGCTTCTTCAGTATCCATGCGGGGGCTGGAGGAACGGAGAGTTGCGACTGGGCGAACATGCTGCTTAGGATGTACAGCCGGTACTTTGAGATGAACAAGTACAAATTCAGGGAGCTTGATATTACGCCGGGCGAGGAGGCGGGTATAAGGTCGATAACGCTGGGAGTGAGCGGGCCTTTTGCGTTCGGCAAACTGTCGTGTGAGGTGGGGGTGCATCGGCTTGTACGGCTGAGCCCGTTCGATTCGGCGAAGAGGCGGCATACGAGCTTTGCAGCGGTGGACTGCGTTCCAGAATTTGATGAGGATATCAACGTTGAAATAAACGAAGATGACCTGCGGATTGATTTCTATCGGTCGAGCGGGGCAGGGGGGCAGCATGTGAATAAGGTCAGCTCAGCGGTGCGACTTACGCACGAGCCGACGGGTATTGTGGTGCAGTGCCAGAACGAAAGGAGCCAACATAAGAACCGCGCTCAGGCAATGAAGGTGCTCAAGGCGAGATTGTATGTGCTTGAGCAGAAGAAGCGCGACGCCGAAACTGCGAAGCTGTACGGCGAGAAGGGCGAGATCGCCTGGGGCAACCAGATACGAAGCTATGTGATGCAGCCTTACCAGATGGTGAAGGACCATCGGACGAGCCATCAGACGGGCAATGTGCAGGCGGTGCTGGACGGAGATTTGGACGGGTTTATCGAGGCCTATCTGCGGCATCGGGCGAAAAATAGAGGAACTAAAGGTTAACCGCAGAGAACGCGGAGGACGCGGAGAAAAAGAGCAAGAAATGAAACGGCAAAGCAGAAAAGGCAAAATTGGTGGGAAAAATGAAAGAGATTATTGATGTCGAACTGAGAACGCGGACGGTTGATTTCAGTAAGTGTGAGACAGATTTGCTTGCGGTGGCGGTTTTCTCTGACGCGAAGGCGTTAGACACACTGAACAGGGAGCTGGACAGCAAACTCGATGGTGCGATCGAGCGGTTGGTCAAATTGGGCGATTTCAAGGGGAAAGAAGGATCGAGTGCAATCATCTATGGCAACGGCAGGATAGGGGCTAAGAGGGTTCTGCTGGTCGGGCTTGGTGAGAAGAAAAAACCCCCAGTGGAACTGGGGGCTAAATATTTAGGCCTGCGTTTGACGCGGGGTCCGCTCGATACGGTTCGCAAGGCGGCAGCTAACGCGGCAAAGAAGGCAGTAGAAATAAAAGCGAAAACCTTGACCCTGGCACTGCACAAGGCTTTCGGCGGACGGTTTGATTTGTCCGCGATGGGGCGAGCCTGTGCTGAAGGGACATATCTTGGCAGCTACCGCTATGATGAGTTTGTCACCGACAGCGAAGACGGACGATTGGATTCGCTTAAAGTTGAGGTGATTGATTCGGACTCGGCAAAGACAAGAAAGCTCAATAAAGGGGTTGCGAACGGCGTTATTATCGGCAGGGCGCACAGCTACGCGCGGACGTTAGCAAATCGGCCAGCCAATGTAATCAATCCGGCAAAGCTGGCAGAGGTTGCAAAGAAATTGGCTCGTGATTCAAAAAGGCTAAGCTGTACGGTTTTTGATGAAAAGGAATTGGCGGCGAAAGGCATGGGTGGAATTCTTGCGGTTGGGTCCGGTTCACAGAATAAGCCGAGATTAATCGTTTTGAAATACACTCCGGCCCGTAAGGCAGCCAGTGATCGGCCTACGGTTGGCCTTGTGGGAAAGGCGATAACATTCGATTCCGGGGGGTTGAGCATTAAGCCGGCAGAAAAAATGGATGAGATGAAATTGGACAAGAGCGGGGGAATTGCGGTCTTGGCCACGATGAAGGCGGTTGCGGAGCTGGGCCTGGCGTTGAACGTTTTGGGGATAATTCCATCAGCGGAAAATTTGCCGAGCGGGACGAGCTATCGGCCTGGTGACATTGTGACTACGTTTAGCGGCAAAACGGTTGAGGTGCTTAATACCGACGCCGAGGGGAGAATGATACTCTGCGATGGGCTTGCCTACGCTTCAAAGCAAAAGTGTGATGTTATCATCGATATAGCAACGTTGACAGGGGCTTGCATGGTTGCGCTCGGCACGTATAAGGCTGGGCTGTTTGGCAACGATGAACGGCTGGTAAAGCAACTGCAAAAAGCTGCGGAGCAGAGCGGTGAGAAGGTCTGGCCCATGCCGAGCGGTGATGAGTACGCAGAAGAGATGAAGAGCAAAATAGCGGATTTGAAAAA
>DAOWID010000260.1 GCA_030641115.1 Planctomycetota bacterium
ACAACAAAAAACTATTCCCATCGTATATATATCGGCAAAAAAATGTACGCCGAAGTGACGCTCGTCTTCGATAAAGGCTCTTGGCGACCTCTGCCATACACGTATCCGGATTATAGACAGCAGTGTTATTTTGAGTTTTTCGAGAAAGTAAGGACCCGGTTATTAGAGCAGTTAAAATCTAAATCACCGGCGAACTGGAAGTCCCGACTTTTTGGGATGCCGACTTCTTCGGAGTCGTAATGTTAATCATCTTAGCAGTAACCTTACTTGTCAGTTCATTCGCGCTATCTGTAGTTTTGACAGTCGTTGTAAGAAGCCTGTCCGGGCGAGTCGGATTCATCGCACGCCCAGCCACAGACAGATACCACCAAACCGTCATCCCGCTGGGAGGCGGCATCGCAATCTTCGCTACAATAGTAATCGTCATCCTGACAGGTGTGGTAGTGGTGAGATTCCTCATTGGCCCAGGCCACCTTGACCGACTTGGCCAGTCTGTTACTGTCCATGCACCTGGTTTCTTGGGCAAAGTCGGCCAGCTCCTGATCGTCTTAGTCTGCGTTTTTGTCTTGTTTGCAACCGGCTTGTGGGACGACAAAAAACGTCTTGGCCCGTTTTTTAAACTCGCCATTCAGTTTGTCGTCGCGGTAGTGGCCGCCGCCTTTGCAGATATCAAAGTCGAGTTTTTTATTGAAAGTAGAATAATTACCTCCGTGCTTTCAGCCGTTTGGATAGTCTTGATTATTAACGCCTTTAATTTTCTCGACAACATGGACGGCGCCGCTGCCGGTATCGCAGTCATAGCAAGCAGCATTTTGTTTACCGCTGCCGCTATAAGCGGTCAAATCTTTGTAGGTGCCCTAGCACTCGTTTTTGCAGGCACACTATTAGGTTTTTTGGTTTTTAATTTTCCACCCGCCACGATCTTTATGGGCGATGCCGGCTCGCTTGTCGTGGGCTTCCTCGTGGCACTCTTGACTCTGCGCACCACCTATTACCACGAGGCGCAAAGCGGCCGATGGTATGCAGTTTTCATGCCGCTGGTTGTCATGGCAGTCCCACTCTATGACTTTATTAGCGTGAGTCTGCTCCGCATAAGCCAGGGCAAAAGCCCCTTCATTGGCGATACCCAGCATTTCTCCCACCGGCTAAAAAGACGCGGACTAACGGATACACAAACAGTTTTGACATTATATCTGGCTACGCTCTGCACCGGCCTTGGCGCAACATTTCTGTCCCAGGTTAATTTAGCAGGCGCAATCCTGATCTTTGCCCAGACGTTTATGATATTGGCCATCATTGGTGTCTTTGAAACAACTACTTGAGTTTTGGGTCATTGCGAGGAGCGAAGCGGTTGCGAGGCACGAAGTGCTGAAGCAAACTGGGAGTCTGGGATTGCTTCGCTACGCTCGCAACAGGCTCCGCAATCTAAAATGTGAGAAGTGAGATTGCCACGCCAACCTTTGGTTGGCTCGCAATGACAAAAAGATGCAATACAATATGCAAGACCCAAGATACCCAAAAAGCAAAGGCCAAGTGATTTTGGAGTATGTCCTGCTGGCCATCTGCCTTTGCGTCATCGCGCTTCGCACCACGTTTACTGAGGGCCCAACCGCACAATCACCAACCTTGCCAGGCAACGTCAGTGACGTTGTTTACAGCTTATCTGTGTCAGCCGTATTGATATTCTCTTTCATTTTTTGGCTCGTACAGAATTTCTTTAGTAAGAGATTCGTATATCGTGTCACCGGTGTTGAAATCAGCTTAGGTCTGTTTGTGATAGCCGCTGTTGCAGCCGGCTTTACCGCCGCAAACAAGCGTACCGCAATCAGCGACTTTGTCGTGCGCATCGGCCCAGTTCTTATGGCCGTACTGCTCGTACAGATATTGGACTCACAATCCAAAATTAAGCTGGTCTTGGTCGTTATTGCTGCCCTCGGCGTGGTCTCCGCCTGTGAGTGCGCTAACCAGCTTTTCATTACCAACCAGGCAATGGTCGAACAGTACGAGGAGGACCCACAGGCTCTACTTGAGCCGCTTGGTATAGAGCCAGGCACATTCTCCCAATTTATGTTTGAGCACCGGCTCTATACAAGAGGAATCCGCGGCTTTTTCACAACGCGCAATTCCGCCGGCTCGTTCGCATTGATCGCATCCTTCGCAGCTATCGCTTTATTTATAGACAAATTCAAGAATCGCAATGAAGAAAAACCCCACGTAAAACGTGGGGCCAAATATTTAGCCCCGCCTTTTAGGCGGGGTTATTCGAATCTGGCCTGCGGATTCGCCACAGCCGTTGTCATTTTCAGTCTTGTCATCACACGCAGCAAAGGTGCAATCATTGGCTGGCTATTCGCAGCAACAATGTTCGTTGTGCTACTTCGCTTTGGCAACTGGCTACGTACCCACAGAAAAGCAATACTGGTTGCTTGCATACTGTTGGCCATTACAGGCGCCTACCTGGTCGCTTCATACGGATTGAAACACGGCCGACTGCCGGGCGGCAGTGGCATGTTGGTTAGATGGCAGTACTGGCATGCATCGGGCAAAATGTATGCCGACCATCCCATAACAGGTATTGGGCCGGGCAACTTCTCCCACTTTTATACCCATTACAAACCGCCGGAAGCCTTGGAATCCGTTGCAGACCCACACAATTTCGCGCTTAGCGTCCTGACCCAATACGGCCCGCTCGGGCTTGCCGGATTCTTGGCAATGATTCTCCTGCCATTGTCGAGAGTGCTCTCTCCAACGAGAATCGAGCATCGAGCATCAAGTATCGACCCCGGCGTTTCACCGAAAGCTCACTTGCGCGAACCGACTTTTAGAAGGCTGGCCATAATTTACCTAATTGTCATATCTGCTGCATTGCTGTTCGTCAGACCCATGCTCATGCCCGCAACACCTGCCGATACTGTTGACGTAATGATTTATCTAATACTGACATTATACGTTGTGCCCGCGGCTGTATTCGTCATTGCTTTTCTGCTTTTGACGGCCCCCCTACGCAGAACACGCCATACGCGATCTTGTCCTGAGCGTAGTCGAAGGGAGGCAATCCTGCCCTCGAACAGAGCGAAGGGACGCAATACGAACATCGTAGCTGCTGTCCTTCTTTCTGCCGTTTTAGGCGTGCTTGCGCACAATTTGATAGACTTTGCCGTCTTTGAGCCGGGCGTGTTTACGACTCTCTGGGCAATGATAGCCGTGCTGATTGCGCTGGATTTCAACCGGAAGGCCCGACCACAGCTTGTTCTAAAACCCAGCCCCGCCGTAAGGATAGTAGCGGTAACATCGGCGCTCGTGTTGATCTGGGCCTACTTGAATTATGCTCTTATTCCGGTAGCTACCAGCACCGGCAAAATCCAACAGGCCTACCGTGCTGTTGGCATTGGCCAATTCGCACAAGCCCATGATTCTTTAGCCGTCGCCGCCGACAAGGACCGGCTGGACCCAGCAGCCCTGAATCTGAATGGCCGGCTCTATCTGCAACATTTCACCGAGACGGGAGAGAAACAGCGGACTCTGCTTGAAAAGGCGCAAGAGTGTTTTCTTCGTGCGATTGATCGCGACAAGGCCAGCTTCAAGAACTATGAAAAATTGAGCACTGTCTATGACCTGCTTGGCGAGACCCAAAACGCTTATGACTGGTGCCTCAAGGCAACGAAACGTTATCCAGGTTCGGGCCGATTGCGATTCAAGCTGGCAAAAATCGCTGAGAAACTTGGTAAAACCGACGTCGCCATCGAAGAATATGGAAAAGCGATCGAGATCGAAGAAGAATATCGTGCTCAGTTTCGGTTGATCTATCCCGAACAAGAAGAAATTGTTAGCCGACTCGGCGAAGAAAAATACCAGTTCGCAAAACAGCAACTAAAATTCCTCACAGAATAATAGCAAATAAAATACTCCTGTTCTTTTAATTCTCAAACATGTCCAAATGATGCAAGGTATATGTGTTATCAATCCTCTAATACTAAGCACCAAATGTTCTTAAGAGGCAGTTCGGCTTGTAAGTCTTTTGGGAGTTTTTCATAGTTTTTGAGTATTGCATTTATGAGATTTGCTGAATCCCATAGACGGACAATGAAAAAGCTCTGCTTGGCTTCATTCAAAACCGTCTGTTTGAAACCTCCCCAACACATTAGCAACCCTTGATCTGCTTTGAGGGTCTGCATGGTTCCTATGAGTGAACGTAATATTGTAACGTCCTCGGGGGATTGTGAGGATTTCACTTGAACACAAAGACGTGGATTGGAAAAACCTAAAGCTCCTCCTCCCGCTAGTATGTCAACGCCACCATCGGGACCTGGTGGTGACAACTTGGTTAAATATCCTTCAGC
>DAOWID010000087.1 GCA_030641115.1 Planctomycetota bacterium
CCTCACCCTCATACACAGATGCGTCCACGCGATAGTGCAACGTCGCTGTGACACCTGCTGACAGCTCGTCAATAATGCGAGCCGACACTATCACCAGATCATTGGGGCCCGGCATAGCTGGCCAATGTGTCACATCAACAATCAATGGTGCGATGTCATCATCAGCCACTGAGTTAATCATGCCAGGCGTGCCTTCGTTTGCGTCGCTCGCAGCCCAGTTCTGGCCGAACTCGTTGGGCAGCGCCGGATTAATCAACTCCAGCGACTTGCGACCACCATCATGTTCGGAAAGCCAGATCCAGCCACGATGACCATAATCTTCCGGCCCCAACTCACGCACGCCCCAGTCACCCTGGTCAGCATAACCAACCTGGTCAACCCTGCCACCGATACTATCGACAAGCTCAATCACCTCCCCGCTATTACTCAATCTGCCGTCCCAGCCACCGATCACGTTTGTCACATCTGGATACTTGGCTGTAAACGTATTTACATCCGATGCCACCACAAGATACTCGCCCGCACCGAGTGCTATGTCTGGAAAGACAAAGTCCACACCATCGCTAAAACGCCAGCCTGTCAAATTAACCGCCTCGCCGCTCCGATTAAACAGCTCAATATATTCCTGCCGGATGTCCTCAGCCTGAATCTCCTGCGAGTACGGATGGTACATTATCTCGCTGATGAGCACCTGGATAGGTTTGCCTATGTTGGATGTGCCCGGGGTAGGATTGCCAAAGACCCGCCAGTTATCGCCGCCATCAGGAAGACGCCCGTAGGACTCATCGTCATTCTGCGGGCCAAACGTAACACTGTCTATAAGGCTCCTGCCGGCATTATACAGGCCGACCTGTTCGCCGCCGGCACCAAGCTTGAAACTGGCATGTAGTGTCCCTTCGCCGGCCTCATCATCAGCCCAAATCAACAGATACCCACCTGATGGAATCGTAGTTGCCGAGGGATTATTATCCGGGACCCGCCACTTGGTCGGAGAGGACAGATTATCCGTAAGGTACATCCCGCCCATATCGATGGCGTCAGCCCCATAGTTGTAGATTTCAATCCAGTCATCATAATCACCGTATGAATCCTGGATCCAATTGTTGTTCTTGGCCGTCAGCTCGTTGATTGCCAATGTGATTTCGCCGGAACCCAACCAGCTCTCAGCCAACAGGGCGAAGTCAGCCGCATCAACCCCATTGGCACCATCTATGTCAGCCGAACCACCTGGAACGTCCAACCACTGCTGCGCCAGAACCTGCAGATCTCGTGAATCGACTTTGCAGTCCCCGTTCAAGTCACCCACGGGGCACTGGCCACCAGCCAAACCAGTCAAAGATGCTATCAACACCAGAGACAGCACCGAGATTTTCACAAACACGCGCATTCTCTATCTTCATCCTGATTGATGCTCTACGCTATCGATTGCAAGGTCTATTGTTCTTGGCGAGCTTTGAAGAAAGCGAAATCGCACAAAGCAATCTTACGCATTTTAACATATATGGGACAACTAAGTCAATACATGCTTGTAACCGTTCACGGGGCAAATGTGCTGTTTTATGTCATTGCGAGGCCTTTTTCAAAGGCCGTGGCAATCTCAATCGTTACATTTTAGATTGCTTCGTCGTAAAACTCCTCGCAATGACCCGAAGAACGCAACTTGTACGCTGTGAACGGTTACAAAGAAAGAAACGCAAAAATTAGATTCAACCGTCTTCTTCGAGGACTTCGGTCACCTTCCTCGTCAATTCCATCTGTTCTTCCTCGCTTAGAGAAAGCCCACTCTCTAAGGCTCCTATAGACCTGTTAACCTCTGAATCTTCTTCCCTCAACTGGGCTATCTTAGTATTTTGCCGCCTGATTTCATTATCAAGGTCTTTCAAATCGAAGTCCAAGCTGAATCTCTCATCAAGAAAAGAAAGAGTCACTTTGATTGCCTCAAAATCTTCGCAGCCCGCCAGGTAGAACGGCACCTGCGTCCAAAGACTCACGCCGGCAATACCTCTTCTTTTAGCTACCCACAGAAGATAACTACTGATAGCTGGCGGCCCTTTCCAGGTCATATTCTCAAGCCCATAACCCTGCAGCTCTTTTTGAAACTGTTGTTGGCTGAAAACTGCCAATATCTTCCGTGCCCCCGTGTGAGCTATCGGAGAAATGGTCCCACCAATAGTATAGAGCTCTTTTATCTTACAATAATGCTCAACCAAATCTGAAATTGCATTCAAAAATCTGTACCGCTCAAATCGCGGCTCACTACCCTCGAATACCACCAACTCGCCACCTTCGCAGCAATAAAACTTGCCCTCCGGAAACTGAGCTACGTCATTTTCAATTGCCACTCCGCCCAAAGAAAAGAAGTCCGCAGGCTCAATTTCGCAGAAACTTCCAAAATTCATTTTCTTATTCAAATACTCAACCACCTTCGGGCTGAGCCTACCGGCATCCTTGTCCCAGCCAACAATCAGAGGGGGACATTCAAATTCCGGTTGCTCAGAGAATCTAAAGATGTCTTTCATCTTTCCCACCTTCTTGGTCAAACAACTCATCGATGTGGTCCATTATCTTCGTCTGTTCTTCTTCAGTTATTGGTCCCGGCTCAGCCGGCCTAACATACCTTAGCTTTTCGATTTCCTCTCTTATCTCAGGCGGTATAGCTTCAGTGCTATAAAGGTTTTCTAAGAACTGCTCGATGTTTTCCTCAACCTGCTGGGCTAATTCGTCCAACTGACTCAGGTCAATCTCGATGTCAAGCATTTTGCCCAAAACTTCAAGAACAGATTTTGAACCCTTGGGATAGGGCCAAGGAGCTCCCTGAAGATAATAAGGTATTTCACCCATCATACAAATCGCCTCCAAGCCCCTCTTTTTGGCAGCCCCCAACATAAGTCCGTTTAACCCGGTAATGACACCCTGATCGCTTCTTCCCTCAATCTCTGACATCAAAATAGTATTTTCATATCTTCCTATTTCACCAATCAAGTTTTCGTTATTGGGCACTGCCCATACCCTTGGTTTTGCACTGTGATGAATCTGGGTTACAGCCGCTCCGGACGTAAAGACTCTCCGGCAGTCAAACTTTTCTGCTGCATCAAGAACCAAATTCGCCATCTGATAAGCCTTTTGGCCCTCAGCGTATCTTGCTCCCCCGTCAGTAGGCTGCTGTTCCCCAATAAAGAACACTAAATCCCGACCCTTAATCCGCTGGAAGTAGAATTTATTAGTGGGAAACTCTAAATCCCGCAATAGACCACTTTCAATTATGACTCTTGAAGGGTCGAAGAACTCCCACGGCTCTATCTCTCCGAATTCTTGAGCCCTTAGTATTCTTCTCAAAGTATCGATCGCAAATAACCCGATATTCCCTATCCCCGGCCAACCACAGAACATAAGCGAGTTCTTGAGTTTAGGTTCCTTGTAAAGTCTGATTCCCATTGTCACGTCACCTCTCCAAAATATTCTTTTACATCAAAAGTTTTGCAAAAGTTCAGTTACATCTCCGTCTCGATTAAGCCTGAAAAAAAGCACAGTACGCATATATTGCCGGCCTTAATTCTTACTCAGCCATCTTCAAGACTCCCGCTCCCTGGATTTTGCCCTGCTTAAGCAAAGCCAAAACCTCATTAGCTTCCTCCAGCTTGAATTCTTGGACTTCAGGGACAATCGGGATTTCAGCCGCCAAAGGCAGAAACTCTTCAGCGTCACCCTTGGCAATGTTAGCTACGCTTTTTATTTCCTTTTCCAGCCAAAGATGGCTTGGGTAATCCAGCTTCAAGAGGCAGTCTTTGTCCTTTTCTTCCTTTCGGATTGCATTTATGACTACCCGTCCTCCTTTCTCCAGCGCCCTCAAAGCTTCGACTATTGGCGTCCAGGCAGGTGTAAAATCAATTGCACAACTAAGTTTCTTCGGCGGTGTCTCTCCCGTTGCTCCGACCCAGTCAGCACGCAGCTTTTTGGCCAAATCCTGATGGTCTCGCTGCCCAGGTCTCGTGAAAACAAAGACTTCAGAATTTGGATACTTATGTTTGGTCAATTGAATAACGATATGCGCCGAAGCCCCAAACCCAAATAGGCCAAGAGTTTGACCATCCCGAAGACCCGTTAGCCGTAAGGCCCTATAGCCAATCGCCCCCGCACACAAAAGAGGCGCTGCTTCGGAATCCGTGAATCTATCAGGAATCGGATAAGCAAACTCTTCCGAGACCACGGCATATTCTGCATAGCCACCATCTACATGGCAGCCGGTACCGAGAAAGTCTGGGCACAGGTTTTCATTTCCCTCTCGGCAAAAATCACATCGTCCACAAGCTGAATTTATCCAGGCAATCCCCACGCCATCCCCCAATTCAAATTTGCTCACTCCGTAGCCTACGGATTCCACCGTCCCTACTACCTCATGCCCCAGAATTATTGGCAACTTCGGCTGAAGCCTTCCTTCAATCTCGTCAAGCTCAGTGTGGCAAACCCCACAAGCTGCGACTTTTATGCGAATCTGGTGAGGTCCGGGCCTTGGTGTTGGCACCTCCTCCAGCTTCAAAGGCTTTTGTTCAATCGGCGCAGTTTTGTGAAGTACCATTGCCTTCATTTCTCAGTCGTCCCTTCCACTGCTAATATGTGCGTATGAGTAATTCGGCTCGACTGGCACGCAATTTCCCTTAATTTGCTCGGATTATCGTAATACAATACACCGATTGGAGCTATTCGCATGGCTGAACCGTTTCCATAAGAGCCGCCCGGATACATTTTCTCACCAACTTCTTTCCAGCTCAAGCCGGATTTTATCATCCTGAAAATTCCTGGCGGACCAGGCCCATAGCTAATCTTAGTCAACTAAATCAAGTTTGTTCAGCAATTGCAACAAAAACTAATACACTTGTGCTAACCAAGCCAACAGCCACAGTGATGGATGAACCACCACTCGAGACCCTTTTCTTACCGTAATCACCGATTATAATAGTCTCCACCGAAAGACAAGTTCTGTAAAAGAAGAAAGTCGCAAATAATGAGAATATTAGTGTATGGCGGCGGTGCCGTCGGATTGGGTATTGCAAGCTGTTTATTAAGATCCAAATGCCAGGTCGGCATTATTGCAAGGGACAACACGGTTTCACTCCTGCGCCGGCACGGCCTAACAAGAACGGGCATCTTCGGCGATTATCACGCCGACCCGATAACATTCGATGCCTGCTCATCCCTGAACGAGATTCAGACACAACTCTACGATTATGTACTCGTGTGCACCAAGTCTTTTGATTCTTCAGAGGCTGCAAAAGATCTCGACGCACACAAATCCCTGCTCGCCGACAAGACCAAAATCGTACTATTTCAAAACGGATGGGGAAATGCAGAAGCATTCTTATCCTTTTTTAGCAGAGACACGATTTACAACGCACGCGTCATAACAGGATTCGAGCGGCGCAATAAGAATGAAGTCACAATAACGGTGCATGCGGATTCCATCCATATTGGCAACCTGTTCGGCGGTAGCAC
>DAOWID010000378.1 GCA_030641115.1 Planctomycetota bacterium
CACCTCTGAACCGGTGAAAAGCTCGCTTCAACACCCGGATCACATATCTTGAGATACTTTTGCTGTACATAAAGCCGACTCTGACTCTCTTCGACACCCACATTAACTGACAAACCACCAAATACAAATTCCTATGCGCTCAAGTTATCTTGACTTATAATGATATTAGCCATATATTATAATTATGGATGAGATAAAATTTAGCTGGGATGCTCGAAAAGCAACTAAAAAGGAAATGCAGGTATATACTGGAAGGTAAAGATGAGGAAAGAATACGATTTTTCGAAGATAAAAGGGCGAAGAAATCCTTATGCAAAGAAACTGAAAAAGCAGGTTACACTACGCTTAGGGGTAGATGTTATTGAGTACTTTAAGGGATTAGCTCAAGAGACAGGCATCCCCTATCAGAATTTGATTAACCTGTACCTTCGGGTCTGTGCCCATACTCGTAAGAAGCTGATCTTAAATTGGGCATCATAGCTGGTTTCAGAGAGATACTGCGACGCAGCCGAGTGATTTTATTCGACTGAGAACCTAACCCGGCGTAGCCGGAACCAAAGAGGGTGGGATAAAAGGCTGACGCCTGAACGAAACCACCTTTTGCTTGTGAGCATCCAGCTTATTCGTACGACCGCAATCTCCCTCCCCACCCTCTTTCGAGGGAGGGAGATCGCTTGTTCTAAGACTAAAAGGCTTCGCCGCTGCCCGGCCGATCAAAGCTGTCGCCAAATAAAAGACGATTTGGCACCATCTTTGAGGCGGCCCTACACATTGCTCATACTGTGACCGTTTTGCGCACAGTTTCATTTGTAAGATACTAATGCTCTGTCATACATGACTTGCTCAGGACCTGAGGTTAAATCCCATTGTTCGAAGTTCTCCTCTGACCTGGCCGTAGAGGTCCACATACTCCTGAGAGGGTGAACCTGTGTTTATGTCGTAACAATCTTGGTATCTTTTGCCGGTAGGAGCATCGTCTATTCTGTCCTCATACTTCTTGAGCAGTTCTTTTGCCAGCTCATTGCCCTGTGTACGACTCATGCCCACGCAGGCCTCATTAAGCTCGACCGAGCCCAACATTTCCATCGGCGTGACATAATCATTCAGCACGGCCCTTGCTGGATGCGTTGTTTGAGCGGATACCCCAGAAGGTATCGCAGCAGCAAGATATGCAGCGGTCTCATAGAAAAACTGTTTTGTCATTGGGCCGGCAGCTATATAGCCGAGCGACCAGACCAATTCCTTCGTGTTGCGGCTGATAGCTTGCGAGCTCACCGCTACAGGCCATAATACATCACGAGTGGTGCTGCAGGACTTTGTAATGTGAATAGGAAATGTAAGATGATAATCGCAATCGAGCACGAGGATACCAATCAATCTATAGGCTACGTTGAGTATGGCCACTCCAGCGGGTCCGCCGCCGTAGCCGCCAATCATAGGTCCGGATTCATTGCCGATATTGGCTCCCCAACTCGACAGATATGCTGCTTTGTTCAAGGCGCCCATGTTGAACTTCATTTCAGCCAGCGCTCCGACAAGCCAGCCGTCCGAAGGACGCAGCCCAAATTGCGGGCTGCTGGCTGCGATGGTCGCCAGCGGCGTTCCGGCTGTGGAGATACAATTTGCGATGGCCAGGCCGGGCCGACCGGCGTGACGCAAGGCGTCACGGGCAATCTTTATGCTTCGGATGGCTCCCAAGATCTCCGAAGGAGTACCGCTGGACACTTGACAGCCGTCTATTCTCTCCAGCGCGGGAACACTGACGGAATTAGCCTGCTTAATCTGGGCGTACGATCTTACAAGATTAAAGACGATACGTTCGTCGGTGTTGATAATGCCGGTGCCGACGTGATACCAGGGCTGCGTATCGCTGTCAGGCAGACGTGGAGTCCACTCATAGCGGTCTTTGCCTTCGCCCATTATGCACCGGCCACGAGAGTTAGCGACTGCCTGTAAAACTTCATCCCGCGTGAATTTTATGATACTGCTGGTATCGGGGCAGTACGCGCCTGTCTGAACCACAAAGTCAATGGCGGCCTGAAATGTTCGATCCGCCAAATCGTTATCTGACGGTACAGGGTTGTCTGGATCATATACAATCCTGTACTTTTTGCAGAGCTTGCTCGCGTTAGCGAAGACAACGTCCAGGTCGAAGGTCTCCGCCCTCATCGCAGGGCCGGTTTGAATGCGACTACAAATTTCTGAAATACTTATCATCCCGACAACTCCAAAACAAAGTCCTTCAGAATAGGTAAGCGTTCACGGGGTATAAGTTGCGTTTGTGCGGTCATTGCGAGGAGTTTTACGACGAAGCAATCCAAAATGTAACGATTGAGATTGCCACGGCCTTTGAAAAAGGCCTCGCAATGACATAAAACGGCACATTTGGCCCGTGAAGGGTTACCAGAATAGTTATCTTTCAGCCTCTTTGAGGCATTCATTCAGGATGTCCAACGCCTTGTCCATTTGCTCTTTCGTGATCGTCAATGGGGGTGTCAGGGTAATGATGTTTCCCATTGTCACCTTGAAGCTGAGCCCTTTGCCAAGTGCGCTGTACATCACGTGCTCGGCTTCTTCGGCTGCCGGCTCTTTTGTCTGACGGTCTTTGACCAGCTCCATCCCCATCAGCAGGCCGAGACCTCTGAGAGCGCCGATCATTTTGTGTTGTTGCTGCATGTCGCGCAGGCGGCTCATCGCATAATTGCCCATATTTTCGGCGTTTGCCAGCAGATTCTGCTCTTCTATATATTCGATTGTCGCAAGGGCAGCAGCACAGGCGACGGGATTCTTCTCATGAGTGTAATGACCAAGGGCACGGTCCGGTGCTACGTCCAAATCTTGGCGGGCTATAAGCGCAGCTAATGGAAAGATCCCGCCGCCTAATCCCTTGCCAATTACCAACATATCGGGAACGAGATCAAAGTGCTGACAGGTGAACATCTTGCCTGTGCGGCCGAGGCAGTGCGGTATTTCATCGAGTATCAGCAAAGCGCCGTACTTGTCGCAGGCATCTCGAATTTTCTGCCAGAAGCCGGAAGGAGGAATAACCGAAGTACTTCGCACTGTCTCTGCGATTACGGCTGCGACGTCACCTTCCTTACTCAAGACATACTCGATGTAATCTGCACATTTTAGCGTGCAGTTATCCTCACATCCCCAAAGGCAGCGGTAGCAGTCTGGAGGTGGGACATGTTCGGTACCTGGTAAGAGTGGTCCGGCGTCCTTGCGAAAGATAGCCTCTCCGCCAACGGAGATCGCATCGAGCGAAGCACCGTGGAAAGAATCCCACATTGAAATCGTCTTGAACTTGCCGGTTGCAACCCGCGCCAGCTTCAGGGCCATTCCAATAGCCGCTGTTCCCGATGGTGCAAAGAGGACCTTGTTCAATTTTCCCGGAGCTAATTGGGCCAGCTTTTCGGCGAGCCTTATCGCAGGGATATTGGTATAGCG
>DAOWID010000400.1 GCA_030641115.1 Planctomycetota bacterium
AAAATATCAAGCCCAGCAAGGCAATTGGGTCGAAGCGATAAAGTTCTTCGACCGCGCTTTAGAAAAGAGACCCAAATGGTCGGAAGCCCTCCTTTATCGAGGCCAGGTGCACCGCAATTTAGAACAGTACACCGAAGCTGCTGCTGACTTCGACCGTGCAATTGAGGCCGACCCTGAAAATGCCAAAGCCTATGCGCTACGAGCTAACACTCATCTTGCCCGTGAAGACTATGAACGAGCCCTTGATGATGCCAATAAGGCAATCGAATTGGACCCTGCCTTAGGTTTGGGATATATGGTCAGAGCGGCAGTTCTTTTGGCAACCGAGCAGAATGACAGGGCAATAAAAGATCTGGAACCAGAAGATACGTTGCGAAAAAAGTCAGTTTCTTTGGAAGATAAGTTGTACAAACAAACTAAGATAGCTTTTAACTCAGACAGAGATGGAAATTGGGAGATTTATGTTATGAATGCTGATGGAAGCAATCAGAGAAATTTGACAAATAATCCTGCTGGTGATGTAAATCCTTCCTGGTCACCTGATGGGAAAAAGATAGTTTTTGAGTCATTTAGACGAGAAGAACTTTTAAGAAATTGTGAGATTTATGTTATGAATGCTGATGGAAGCAATCAGAGAAATTTGGCAAATAATCCTGCCATTGATCAAGCTGCTTCCTCCTCTCCTGATGGGAAAAAGATAGCTTTTTGTTCATATAGAGATGGAAATTATGAGATTTACGTTATGAATGCTGATGGGGCTGAGCAGACAAGATTGACAAATAATCCTGGTTGGGACGCAGCGCCTTCCTGGTCTCCTGATGGAAAAAAGATAGCTTTTCGTTCAGATAGAGATGGAAATGATGAGATTTACGTTATGAATGCTGATGGAAGTGAGCAGAAAAGACTGACAAATAATCCTGGTCCGGGCGGAGGTCCTTCCTGGTCGCCTGACGGGAAGAAGATAGCTTTTCATTTATTCGCATTCGCAGATAGAAATTTTGAGATTTATGTTATGAATGCAGATGGAAGCGGGCAGAAGAACTTGACAAACAATCCTGCTCGGGATTCGGGCCCTTCCTGGTCTTCCGACGGGAGAAAGATAGTTTTTACACGCGCTAAGGGTATTGGAGATTTTGAGATTTATGTTATGAATGCTGATGGAAGTGAGCAGAAAAGACTGACAAATAATCCTGCTAATGATGCAAGACCTTCCTGGTCACCATTTCTGGCTTCTGAAACCAAAACAAAAGAGGATGAATGAAAAAAATCAAGGTTAATTGTTTCCGCGGCTGTATCAAAGCTATTCTGCCTCTACACTTCTCCTTTTATAGGTTTAGTTGACATTTCAAGCGTTGCTTTCAACCGAAGAATATTGGGTGCCGCGCCGTATCGGCAAACCTCTGGTGGCTGTGACGACAGAAACGAGCAAACGGTTGACAAGTAGATGGGAATTTCCCATTTGGCACCAACTACTTCGGAAATCCGGGTTTATTGTCTTGGCTTTCTGAGGCTTTGCATGATGCCTTTTTTGTGGCTAAAAAGCTAAATTAGATGTAACCTGTATAACCAACAAACCAAGAAACTGGATTCCCGCTTGTGCGGGAATGACAACTTTGATGCAGTAAATGAGGGTTTTGTAATTGAACCAGGAAGCCTATCGCAGACTGATTTCAGGCCAGAGCAGGGGCTTAGGTGCAGCCCTACTGCGGTCGGTCCTGGGCCTGGCCGCGATGGTCTACTCGGTCATCATCCGGCTGCGCAATCTCCTGTATGCCAAAGGATGGCTGAAGACGTATAGTGCAAACGCGACAGTTATTAGCGTCGGCAACGTAACAGTCGGAGGGACAGGTAAGACTCCACTTGTGGTATGGCTGTGCAAACAAATAATTCAAAATTCAAATTATGGATGCGCTATACTGACTCGCGGGTACAAAACTTGTCGTGCGTCCCCTCGACTGGGCTCGGGGCAGGCGCGCATGATGCGTCGTGCGAAAAATGGACGCAATATGCAATCCTGTCCTCGAGCGGAGCGAAGGGACGATATACGCAGTACGATAGACGAGCCTGCAATCTTAGCCGAAACTTGTCCCAACGCCAAAGTGATAGTAAATCCGGACCGCGTTGCGGGTGCGGCTGAAGCTGTGGACAAATTCGGTGCAAGCGTGCTGATTATGGACGACGGCTTTCAGCACCGTCGGCTGGATAGAGACCTTGACATCGTGACAATTGATGCGACGCAGCCATTCGGGTTCGGCAAAATGTTTCCAGCAGGATTGCTAAGGGAACCTGTCAATGCTCTAAAGAGGGCGGATGCCATTGTTATCACAAGGTCCGACCAAGTCGCTGAGGCTGAATTGGCTAAGCTCGAAGAGAAACTGAAAGAAATAAATGCCAATATGACAGTCGCCAGGTCGATACACGCCCCGGTTTTAGCAAAACTGAGAAACAATAAAGAAATAAGTCTTGAAGAACTAAATCACAAAAAGATATTTGCCTTCTGTGGCATCGGCAATCCAGAGACCTTTTTGAATACAATCCGAGGCTTAGGCTCTGAGCTGGTTGGCTCGAAGATTTATAATGACCATCATCACTATACGCAGGACTGTTTGGCAGATATTTATGAAGAAGCGACGCTGCTAAAGACGGATCTGATACTGACAACACAGAAAGACTGGACCAAAATCGCTCCGCTGGACGCTTTCAAAGACGATATGGGCCTGGCGTATCTGGCAATTGAGCTGAAATTTCTGGCTGGAGAGGACAAACTAAGAGCCTTGATTGAAGACGCATTTGCCGGTAAAATGCTCCAAGAGTAAAAACAAGAGTTCTGCAAAGGTCCAGTAAGAAGGCAGAAGGCCAAATCCGGAAATAGAGAAGGGCCTGAAATGTATAAGAATCTGCTAAAAACGGTAACAAATCTCGCTTCGCCGAAGGTTCTGGTCGTGGGCGACTTCATGCTCGACATTTATGTCTACGGCGACGCACTGAGGATAAGCCCAGAGGCACCGGTACCCGTACTGAAGGTCTGTAGAACCGACTATGGCTGTGGCGGTGCAGGCTCCGTAGCTGCGGACCTTGCGGCTCTGGGGGCGGTCCCTCTTTGTGTGGGCATCATAGGGGGAGGCTCGAACGGCGAAGTGCTCAAAGAAAAACTCATACAGGCTGGAACTGACATCAGTGGATTGTCTACCGCAGCGGACCGGGCCACTATTAGCAAGCAAAGACTCATTGGCCTGGCACAACATCGGCATCGGCAGCAATTGATGAGAATCGATGAAGAATCCGCGGAGCCTTTCTCTGAAGAACTGTACGCAATGATTTTGCAGGCTTACGAGGACAGGCTGAAGCAAGCCGATATCGTTTGTCTGCAGGATTATGACAAGGGGCTGCTGAGTCCATCGGTTTGCAGGCAAATGATACAGCTTGCAGTGCGAGCGAAGAAAAAGGTCCTTGTCGATCCATCGCCCGCGGGTGATTACTCAAAATACGTCGGTGCCACGCTTATCACTCCGAACCGCGAAGAGACTTCTACTGCGGTCGGCTTTGAGATAGAAACTGCAGCAGATGCAGCCAAAGCAGCGGAGCAACTACGTCAGAATTTAGGGCTCAAGGCGGTGATCATCACACTTGATAAGGAAGGGGCATATCTTAGAACAGAAACCGAAAGTCAAATCATACCTTCAAGGCCGCGTAATGTCTACGATGTCAGCGGAGCGGGTGACATGGTCCTGGCGACGCTCGCAACAGCTCTGGTTGCTGGTTGTGATTATAAAACGGCTGTCGAGCTGTCAAATGTGACGGCAGGAATTGAAGTGGAAAAATTTGGCGCTGCAACGGTGACCATCGAGGAAGTTATCAATGAAATCGTCAGCCAAAATCGCGGCAAAAGTGGAAAGGTGCATTCCATTGATTCCCTTACGGAACAGCTCATCTGGCATCGTGGGCAAAATGAGACCACAGTCTTTACAAACGGCTGTTTTGACGTAGTGCACAGAGGACACATCGAATATCTGAAATTCTGCAAGTCGAAGGGTGACGTAGTCATTGTTGGTCTAAATAGTGACAGTTCGGTAAAGACCATCAAGGGACCTGAAAGGCCCGTAAATAATCAGTATGACAGGGCCGCTGTCTTGGCGGCATTGGAATCAGTAGATTATGTTGTAATCTTTGATGAGCCGACCCCCATCAACTTAATCAAGAAAGTGAAGCCGGACATATTGGTAAAGGGTGAGGACTGGGCGGAGAAAGGCGTTGTCGGTCGTGAGTTTGTTGAGTCCTATGGTGGCAAGGTTCTTCTCGCACCGCTTGTTGAAGGCAAAAGCTCAACGGCAACGATCGAAAAAATCAAGTCATTGCAAGGTCCCCGCATTGCAGAAGTCAAGGCTCGCAGACACAACAAAGGACGTATGATGGCTCCCGAAAGGGAATCCTGATGGACGATGGGCTGAGAAAGACAATCACAGAAACGATAGAAACGCATAAGAAGATGGTTGCCGAGCTTCAGGAAAGCGGCATTGAAACACTCATTGCCGCTGCCAAGACAATAATAAAGTCGTTGAAGTCAGACGGCAGAGTTTACCTATGCGGCAATGGAGGCTCAGCGGCCGACGCCCAACATATAGCCGGCGAACTTGTCGGTAGATTCAAGCGTGAACGCAAAGCACTGCCAGCAGTTGCGCTGACAACAGATACCTCCGTCATAACATCTATCTCCAACGACGATAGCTTCGAGCATACGTTTGTCAGGCAGGTCGAAGCATTAGTTACAGAGGGTGACATCTTGTGGGCTATTTCGACGAGCGGCACGTCGGCAAACGTCATCGCAGCCGCCGAGCTGGCAAAGGAAAAAGGTGCTTGCGTGCTGGCCTTTACGGGCAGGAGCAACAGTAAGCTCGAACGAATTGCCGATATTTGTTTTTGTGCGGATGACAAATCGACGGCGCGAAGCCAGGAGATCCATCAACTTGCCTATCACATGATTTGTGACCTGGTAGAGCAAAGTTTCACCGACAGCCAAAGCTGAATGCATTCGAATAGATTATGCCTAACAAAGCCATATTCTTGGACCGCGATGACACTTTGATTGAAGACCCCGGCTATATTAACCACCCCGACCAGGTGAAGCTGCTCGATGGCGTCGCTGAGGCGCTTATCGAACTGAAGGCCATGGGATATGAGCTGATCGTCGTCTCCAACCAATCAGCTATCGCGCGTGGAATTATTAGTGAGAAGGTTCTCGCTGAAATTCACGATCGCTTGAAGCAGCGGCTGGCTGAAAAGGGGGCATATTTGGACGGGATTTATTACTGCCCGTGCCATCCGGACGGAGTTATCCCAAAATACCGCAAGGAAAGTGACCAGCGAAAGCCGAATCCTGGAATGCTGCTGACTGCGGCCAAAGAGAGGGACATTGACCTTAGCGAATCCTGGATGATCGGCGACGGTGAGCGCGATGTTGAGGCAGGTTTGCGAGCCGGCTGCAAGACTATATTGATAAATAGCCCTTCGCATCAGAGACAGCTTGAACCAGGCGCGGCAAAGCCAAACTACGAAGGTGTGAATATGAGGGAGGCACTGAATATCATAAAGAAATATCATCGTTCATCCGGCAAGATGGAAACCCAACCTGCGCCGGCCCAGCGCGTAGATCAGCAAGCCACGGAAGATGAAGCGGAACAATACGCAATTGACACCACACGACCGCAGAACTCCCAGCCACAGCCGAAGCCGGCTGCCCCGGCGCAAGAAATGGCAGGTCGCAGCACCGAGCAATTGCTGAACAGCATCCTCGAACAACTTAGAAGTACGCGGCGAGCGGAGATGTTCGGTGAATTCTCCATAATGAGACTGATGGCTGGGATTGTGCAAGTTGTTGTTCTTTTTTGCCTGCTGATAGCTATATGGTTTTTGACAAGCCCGGCCGAGCGAGGCAATTCGGTCTTAATCGCACTTGGGTTTGCGATGGTTTTGCAGATGATGTCACTGACCCTTTACGTAATGCAGAGCCGAAAATAGCTTTTGGGCCAAGCTGGACTCCGCAATAAATTGCGGGGCTAAATAAATATGGATTGCTGGATCAAGAAATACAATGAAGGCTCATCTCGAAACAGTCCAGACACTTATTGTCCGCTGCCCAAACTGGGTGGGTGATATAGTCATGGCCACACCTACGCTGGATTGTCTGCGACAGAGCTTCCCTCAGACAAGAATTGTCGGCCTGTTAAGGAAAAAGGCCCAGGGCATCGTCAGGGATGGCCCCTGGTTTGATGCGCTAATTGATTGCGAGGACAAATCCTGGAACGGAATCTGGCGGACGGCAAGACAGATACGCCGGTACGCAAGCGATATGGCCATTGTGCTGCCGAACTCGATCCGGTCAACGCTGCCAGTCTGGTTGGGCGGAGCAAAAGAGATTTACGGCTATCGTCGCAGCTTCAGAGGGGTCTTTCTGAGCGGCGGACCCGAACCGATCCGGAACAATCACAAAATCCTGCCACTGCCTATGACCGAATACTATCTTGACATCTGCCGCTGGCTGGAGTTGAAGACCCCCCAAGAGGTTAAGCCAAGGCTCTTCGTTGGCCAGGAAGTCCTCAGGCGTGGAGAATCGCTACTCCAGAGGTACGGTATCTGCGAAAGTGACATGGTGATCGGGTTAAACCCAGGGGCAAGTTTTGGAAGCTCAAAATGCTGGCCTACCGAAAACTTTGCTGAACTGGCCGAGCTATGCGAAAAACGGCTCGGTGCTAAGATTGTGCTTTTCTGCGGACCCGGCGAAGAAGATATTGCGCGGGCCAGTATCACACAAAGCCACGCTAACATTATCGATACAAGTCAAGACGGAATTGACCTCGAACTACTCAAGCCCCTGATCCGCCGATGTAACCTGCTGATCACAAACGACACGGGTCCTCGGCATTATGCAGTGGCTTTCGATGTCCCAGCCGTGGTCATTATGGGGCCGACTGATCCGCGATATACCAACAGTAATTTGGATAACACCATCGTACTTAGAAAGGAACTGCCGTGTTCACCTTGCCACAAGAAAGTCTGCCCACGGCAGCACGAGTGCATGACCGGGATAACCGCCAACGAGGTGTTTGCCGCAGCCGAAAAACTACTAAGTAGGTGCTAATAACATGGAACCGTGCGTATACAGGAAAAAATGGCTTAGTGTGAGAGAAAATCGGGACAGACAGGATGACCTGGTTCGGTTGTCACGACACATCGCTTTCTCTTTTGTCGACCGATACTACCAATACGGTCGATACGAGGCCGAATATATCGACCTGCTCTGCGAAATGGCGACTTACTTCTCTGATGTGGAGCTGAGCGATAAGGTTTCCTTGCCCCTATTTGAAATCATTGTGGAAAAACTGTGTGATGACTTTGAAGATATGCCTATTGAAATCTACTGCCGGGTCATGTCTCAGATTATCTCTTACTGCCGAAAGGTTCGGCAGGGAGCAGTTCTTGACAAGGCACTGCTGGATTTCGGAATTCTCTCATTCGAGGACCTTTATGACCGGGCCACTGCGGTACACACTCGTCACTACAGCTACGACAACGGCAAACCTCCGGAAAAAATCATCCTGCTATCGCGCGTTACTATCGGTGCAGACGTTGCCATTCTGAGTGTAATGATAGGCCGTTTTATGAAAATCTTTCCGCAAGCAGAAATTGTTGTTATAGGTAGCAGCAAACTGCACGGTGTTTTCGGCGGAAATAGTCGCATCCGAATATGCCCGCTTAATTATGCTCGCAGCGGCGGACTATTCGAGCGCTTCTCAAGCTGGCATGGTGCACTGGACATTTTAGCCAGCGAAATGCCGCCAGGCCAGGAGGATCACGGGCTGCTGGTCGACCCGGATTCCCGAATCTCACAGCTCGGCGTTCTGCCCCTAACGCATCGAGATAATTATCTATTTTTCAACAGTCGCGAATGCGCTGCATCCGCGAAGAGCGCACGTATGGCAGAGTTGGCGAATCGCTGGATGGATAGCGTTTTTGGCGCATCAGAGTTCTGCTATCCGAAGGTTTGGACCATCCCATCGATAAGCCTTAAGGCGCGGAAATTAGTGGGGCTACTTCGCTCAGCAGGATGCAAGCGGGTTGTTGCCGTTAATTTTGGCGTGGGGACAAACCCCCGCAAAAGATTGGGCTTGGATTTTGAGCAGAAACTGCCGCGCCACATCCTCAAAGAGCCCAAGACTGTGGTGCTGCTGGACAAAGGTTTCGGTGAGGATGAGCTGTCGAGATCGGCTCGCGTACTGGACAGTATAAAGAACGAAGGTTTAAGCACAGCGGATATCCGATTTGGCGATCCAGAATACCCAGCTTTTTCGCACGGCTTGATCACAATAGAATGCACCATCGGGCAGATTTCAGCCCTGCTCGCCGTATCCGATGAATTCATCGGATACGATTCTGCATGCCAGCACATTGCCGCCGCTGTCCAAACACCGACGCTAACCATTTTCGCAGGCAGCAACGATATGCACTTTGTCAGACGCTGGAGCGCGTGTGGAAATGCGCAGCATAAGATCGTACACGTTGACACGCTTACCGACCCCCAGAACGTCAATATGAACGAGGTTATTTCGCGAGTGATGGCAGAAAGGCACAAGAAAGAAGACAGAAAACAGAAGACAGAGTTTAGAATTCTGGATACTGACTTGCGTTTGCCAAAAACAATGCCTGATTTCAAGAAGCAGACGTTATGAAGGTTTTTTTTATTTATCCGTCGGCGGGATCACAACTGGGCTTTAATTACGGCGTGGCGCACATGGCCTCCGTCCTGAAGCAAGCCGGACACCAAGTCATTTTTTGGCAGCTTTGTGAGGACATTGAGCCGCTGCCCACCGAAGAAGAATTTGTGGGGCGTATTGCTAATGAAAAGCCCGACATACTTGCCTTTTCCGTGGTGACCAACCAGTGGGGATATACCCAAACGCTGGCCCGTTGGGCACGGCGTCAATTGTCTATCCCTCTCGTGATCGGCGGGATACATGCTTTGGCAGGTGCCCGAGAAATCCTGGAAACCGGTCTATTCGACTACGTGTTTCGCGGTGAATGTGAAGAAGCTTTTCTGGAATTCGTTGAAAGGCTTCAGCGCGGAGAAAGCGTGGAGAATGTGCGAAACCTCGCCTTCGTACATAATGGCCAGATCAGAATCAATCCGGTGCGGCCTTTGCCTGATCCGGACAAACTTCCTCCGAAAGACTACCAGAGCATGGATTTCCAGAAAATGATCGATGCCAAAAACGGATGGGTGGGCTTGATGGCTTCCCGAGGCTGCCCGTTTTCCTGCACATACTGCTTTAATCACGTCATGATCGAGTCCTATAAAAAGGACCTGCGATGCAGCTTCAGGCAACTGAACTACATACGCCAGTTCAGCGTTGACAAAGTCATCCAGGAAATTGAATATTTGCTGAAGACTTACCGCAATATCAAGATGTTCATATTTGATGACGATTTGTTCACGTTCGACAAGTCGTACGTAAAGCGGTTTTGCCAAGCTTATAAAACATTCTGCGACATTCCCTTTGTTGTCAACGCGCATGTTGGTTTCTTCGATGAGCAGTGCGCACGTTACTTGGCTGCGGCCAACTGCAAGATTGTCAAATTCGGCGTGGAGTCGGGCAGTCCGAGAATTCGCAGCAAGATTTTGAATCGCCACATGAGCAATGAAAAGATCGTAGAAGCGATTAAGACCGTTGGCGAATACGGAATGCACAGTTCCATTTTTTTGATAATTGGCTTCCCGCACGAAGGTCGCGAGGATGTATTCGAAACAATTAAACTTATGGCCGCGGCTAAACCCGGCCGATTCCGATGGACATATTTCTTCCCGTTCCCGGCGACAAAGGCCCATAAAATAAGCCTGGATGGTGGCTATATTAACTTTGATAAAATGAAGGGAATGAAGAACTTTACGGACGAGTCCTGCCTGGAATTTGGTCCTGAACAGAATCTATTGCTCAAAAAGATTGGACGCATCATGCCGTGGTTTGTCAATGCCTACTCAGACCTTGCAGTGGCTGAGTTTTACGCGGAGAAAGTCAAAAAAATACTGGCGATGGACGAAGACCAATGGAACGGTGCGGCCCCTAACCTCCTACGCGAAGATAGCAGATATTCTCAGTACCATTGCGAGAGAGGGCTATCTCATTATGCCATAAAATATAATCCGTTCATGGGTATTATTTCCGACTATTTTCTAAATGATGTGTGATAATCTGTAAAAGATGACGCGAGCCAGGAATGATAGCCAGCGAACAGTCGGCGAACAAAGATTCGTGGAGATTTCAGAATCGCTTTTTGTTGACCCGGATTACGAGACGGCGTTTAGTAAGTTGGGCTTGACTTCTATTGATGCCGTCTTCGCTTTCGCCGCGGCTAAGAATCTAACGAAGGACAATCTTGCCGAGCATAGAGTTCGGCTGCAATTTGAAATAGACTCGCCATCGACTACGGTGTTTTTGAAACGGTATGACAGGCCGCCAATTTTTACGCAACTGAGAGGTTGGATTGGCGCCCACAGACGGATAAGTTGTGGCCTCTTCGAATTCAAGGCGACAAGTGACTTGTCGGCGACCGGCATAAACACTCCTAAAACTCTTTTCTATGGTGAGCAATGGGGCATCTTTTTTGAGAAAAGAAGTTTCATAATCACCGAGAAAATTCCAGATGCCGAATCCTTGGAACGGAAATTACCCGATTATTTCGACGGCCTGGCCTCAATCGAGAATTTGAAACTGCGGAGAGATTTCATCGCTCGATTGGCTAGCTTTGTGAAGAAATTTCACGAGACAGGCTATCGCCATCGAGACCTCTACTTCTCACACATATTCTACAGTGACAGCGGTGGTTTCTATCTTATAGACTTGGCGCGCGCCTTTAAGCCGATTGTTTTGCGCCGGCGATTTCAAATAAAGGACATCGCCCAGTTATACTATTCGGCTCCGGCCAAGTATTTTTCGAGAACCGACCGGCTGCGCTTTTACGTTGGCTATGTCGGCGGTGGTAAACTGACAAGACAAGACAAAATATTCATTCGTAAGGTAATAAATAGAGCAAGGCGAATGGCAAGGCACGACGCAAAGCACGGAAGAGTTGCCCCTTTTATGCCTTGAGAGGATTGGAACTGGCGCTCTGTGATGAGCAAGAAAATCGCAATTATAATAGAGCGGGCAGATGTAGGCCTTGGCGGGGCGGAACGCTCGGTTTTTGAGCTGGCGACAGCCATTTCGCAGTTCGGCCCAGAAGTGCACATACTGGCTGCGAAAGGCCGAGCAGATACCGGAAACGTTCACATTCTATGCAAGAATACGCTTGGGAAACGTGCTTGCTTCCTCACTTTCACAAAGGCCCTAAAAAGATATCTATCTGAAGACCACCATGACATAATTCACAGCGTTTTGCCTTTTGAGTTTGCTGATGTTTATCAGCCGCGAGGAGGGACGTACGCCGAATCAATTTTACGCTATGCTGCCAGTTACCAGAACAGGTCCGTAGAATGCTTCAAGAAGTTTACGGCTTTTGCCAATTATCACCGAACCATACTTCTTCGAGCCGAACGTAAGCTCTGTCAGCAACCAAACGGTCCGGTGATCGCAGCACTTTCGCAGTATGTCGTCGACCAGCTCAAGCAGCACTATGGCACCGATGCACAGCGGATAGCGCTGATCCCTAACGGCATAGAAACAAACATACAGGTGGAGCCAGCCGCCGCTAACCGTCTCCGCACGCGAATACTGACACAGTTGGGCCTCAGAGAGGCGAACAACTTCGTCCTTTTCTTATTCGCGGCGAACAATTTTAGACTAAAGGGACTGGCAGTCTTGATAGAGGCAATGCACTTGGCAACAACGTTTCACACCGGGCGGCGAGATAGTTTCTTAATTGTTGCAGGCAGTGGCAGAACGCACAAATACCAGGATCTCGCAAATAAACTTGATGTCGGCAGGAGAATCATGTTCTTAGGCCCCACAAGCGACATTCAGGCCCTTTTGTCAGTAATCGACGTTGCCGTCCTGCCCACCTTTTATGACCCATCCAGCAGGTTTATTCTCGAAGCAATTGCGGCCGGCAAGCCTGTGATAACCACGAGATTTAACGGTGCAACAGACTTATTCACCAACGGCCGACATGGCAGAATCATCAATGCACCCGAAGACGTCGATGCACTGGCAGACGCCATCAGCTATTTCACAAATGCAGAGAACATCCAAAAGGCATCGCAGGCGATTGCTGCGGATAATCTCAAAGAAAAAATATCCATCAACCGGGTTGCCAGACAGCTAATGTCTGTGTATGAATCTATACTGCAAAGTAAAGGCCTGAAATAATGTATGCGATTTTCGCACTTGTGGTCGTAGCAGCGTATTTGGTTGGCTCAACGCCGTTCGGGGTGCTTATTGCCAAAGCACATGGCAAAGATCTGCGTTCGATAGGCTCCGGGAACATCGGCGCAACCAACGTTGCCCGCGCGCTCGGAAGAAGATGGGCCTATATTTGTTTTCTGCTCGATATGCTCAAGGGCCTGGTCCCGATGCTGGCAACAATGCCTCTTGCCAAATCCTCATCGACTCAATCCCACGCCGAAAGTGTCATCCTACTGTGCTTATGGCTCGCGGTAGGTTGTGCTGCAATCATGGGCCACGTCTTTCCAATATACCTGAAATTCAAGGGCGGCAAAGGTGTCGCAACCAGCCTCGGCGTAGCGCTGGGTCTCTGGCCGTATTACACAATTTGTGCCGCTGTTGCCTTTGCAGTTTGGGTGGTGGCCATTCTGTTGTGGCGGTATGTGTCCCTCGCTTCAATTACAGCTTCCGTTGCTTTTCCCATCACGCTGATTTTAGCGATAATCCTGAGGCGGGACTGGAATTTTGCCAACCTATGGCCATTGCTTATAGGCGCGACTGCAATACCGCTGATAGTCATCATTCGGCATCGCGAGAACATAGGAAGGCTGATTGCTGGCACCGAGAGCAAGATCGTTAATGCTAAAAAGTAAAATAGGCAGTAGGTCATAGTCACCAGCGTATAGACTATAATCGGCCAACTCTCGGCAGACAAACCGACTATTCGAGCACATCGTCAGTCAACATACGCACTTTGTCGTCCTCGACAAGCTCACCGGTTTCCTTGTCCCATTTTCGCGTGCGATAGCCGAGGCGGTGCTCCCCGTGACAATCAGTGCAATATTTCTTACCCCCGCCGAGCTTACCTTCGGGGTGACAACTTTTGCAGAATGAGTTCACTTTGTGCGCAGGATACATAATATCCGGCGGTGTGATGTTATCTTCATCAGAGCAATGCGCGTCGGATGCGCCGTGGCAGTGCTCGCAGCCTACACCGGCCCGCGCGTGCGTGACAGCCAGCTCCTCATCCTCGTAATTGATGTGGCATACGTGGCATCGGCTGTTGTCAGCTAATGAGCCGGCATCATCATCTTCAAGTAGCAGCGGCTCCTCGAGCAGCAGCGGTTCTTCGTCATCTCCGTTCTCAAGCAGCAAAGGTTCCTCCTTGATTCTTTGCTTACAGGCCACCACTGCAATAGCTACAGCAGCCAACACAAGTATCCAAAAACAATATCTCGAGTACTTCACGAAAATCCCTTTCACATCACCCCAAGTAAAGCAACGCCGGCAACTTTACTACCTGGCAAAAGGCCGGCGGTTAGGCTGACATTTCTCAGACGTACTCCCAGTTTTTCAGCCACTGATAATTTGCGGGCAGCTTGGCCCACATGTCATCGACCGCCCGTTCCAGCTCCGCTCTCTCCGTTAGATCAAGCTCGCGGCGCTCCTTTATGGCTCTGGCCATGTTGTCAACTTGATGAGTACTGACCAAGCCTGGAATCGGCGCTGTAATGGCGGGGTTGCACAGGATGTAACGGATGGCTAGGCGTGCTCGCCGGTCATCTTCTTGAGCATTAGGATCGTCGGGCGCACTGCTGCCCTTAAATAGGGAGTTGCTCGCAAAAGGCTTGATGCCGAAGACACCTATGTCGCACTTCTTGACCGCATCGAACAGGCTGTCTTTCGGCGCCAACTTGCTCTTGGCGGTATAAGGAAACAGGATGACTTCGAGCTGTGGGAAGTATTCGACCATCATCTTTAGCCAGCGGCGGTCGTGCGAAGAGATACCGATGAACCGGGCTTTGCCCTGCTTCTTGGCTTGCTCCAGGGCCGCGACAAGCTCACAGGATGTATTGAACGAGTGTCTGCCGCCTGGCTCGTGACATGTAATGCGCCACAAGTCGGTATATTCCTGCTTGGATTCGGTCAACAGAGAATCAAAGCTTTCCATGAGCTTCTTGGTAGTACGGTACTCTGCGCTGCGCACCTCACGGCCGCAGTAGGAAAGGGCCATGTACATTTTATCGCGGCGCCCAGCTAAGGCCCTACTATAGGCAAGCACCTCAGACCGACAACACGCATCAATGTAATTGATGCCTACGTCGATACACCTGCTGACAACATCGCGGCGGTTCTTGTCGAAATCCTGCTTCATCACATTGATGCGTTTCCAGTGCCCACCCAGGCACACTGTCGAGACCCAAAGCCCGGTCTTTCCCAGCCGCCGATACTCCATTTCCGGGTTGTAACTTGGGGTCCTCCTGATAGTCGCCTCGATACTCCTGTCGAGGGCATGTCCCTTGCCAGCCAGTGTACCAGCAATAGCCCCCGCAGCCATTAGGGAAGTATTGCGGATAAAGGTTCGTCTTGAGAGTTTGTCATCGTTCATAAGTTATCTCCTCTACTCTACAAATTCACTCAGTATTCTCTGGACACTCACCGTTTCGACGTTGACAGAGTATTAGGCCAGACCCTGGCCTCCGAGGCAGGCCCGCGTGTGAGCATCATCTTCTGAGTCACGTAAAAAGAAACATAGCTAAACGACTTGCCAGTCGCGGAGCCACGTGTACTGACGTGGCAGCTCCGCCCAGCGTTGGTCTGTAACGCGCATAAGCCAATCCTTTTCGGCTGCCGTCTGGCCAAGTGGGCGTGTGTAGGAAGCCCGTGCGGCATTATCGACCTCGTAGATTGTCGAGAGCCCCGGTATCACCGCTGTAATGGCGTCGTTCAGATTAAGAATACATTGAAGGGTTAGCCGTACCAGGTCGTTGTCTTCCTTGCTGCCTACGCCCAACTTTGGCTTGTCGTGGGTCTTGAGAAGGCTACCGCCAAAGAAGGGCTTTATCGTTATCAGTCCGACGTCATGCTCGCGCAGCGACTGGAAAACGCTCTTCTTCTCAGGTCCGTAGCCTGCATTGACCTCTTCGATATTCTCTCTCGTTGCAGGCTTGCCCTTGGCCTTAGTTTTAGCCGTGCACGGGAAGATGAACATCTCGACCTCGGGGTACTTCTCAATCACATACTGCGCCCACGGCCGGCTGTGACTCGATATGCCTAAGTGCAGCACCTTTCCGGCCTTGTGCAGCTTCTGAAAGGCCTTGATCATCACCTCCACATCAGCGTCAGTATTGGTGCCGTCCATCTTGGCTTGAACACGCCAGATATCGAGATAGTCGGTCCCGAAGTGGCGCAGACATTCTTCGACGTTGTGAAGCTGGGCCTTGACGTTGCAGTATTCATCGCGTCGCGGGCACAGCTTCGAGTCGTCGGCACCGACGATCATCTTGGTCCGCCGGCCCTTCAGCGCCGCGCCGTAGCACAGACACTCCTCCGCACCGGTGATGTCCAGATAATTCATCCCACAATCTATCGCCCTGGAAACGACCTCGGTGCGGTTCTTAGCTACATCGTCGGGCACCTCTTGCTTGACGAATTTACCCCACCACCAGCCGCCGCTACGGTCCCGCCAAGGCGCCCTCCAGTGCCCACCAAGGCTGACCTCAGAGATCGTCAGGCCGGTCTTACCCAGCCTGCGGTAGCCCATTTTCGGGTTGTAGTTGAGAATCTTTGACGTATCAACAGGCTTGGTACTCTTAGCGGAGACACATTGCCTGCCGGCCCCAGCACCGGTCCGCCACAGATGGACTCCCGCAGCCATCAGAGAGGTATTGCGGATGAAAGTCCTTCGTGAAACGCTATCTTCTTTCATAAGCAATATGATAACGCAGTCAAGAAGAAATGCCAACAATAATTCCACCTATTCTGCGCCAAATGGCCACAGTATCAGTAATGTGTAGGGCCGCGTCAAAGATGGTGCCAAATAGTCTTTTATTTGGCGACAGC
>DAOWID010000428.1 GCA_030641115.1 Planctomycetota bacterium
GGCATATCTTTAGCAGGCCCTGCCCCCTTCTTTGCACGCGAGCGATTCAAATTATCAGAGGCTCGTTTTTGTTTGCTCTTGGATGATGAAGTCTTCTTCTTAGCGGTTTTCGTCTTTTTTGAGCCACCCTTCGCCGGTATTATATCTTCTGCGCGAAGGACATCTCCTTTCCCTCTGCGGCGCTTATCATCCCCTTTCTTGTTACTACCAACTTTGCTCATCACCGCAATCTCCTCGACTGCCTCTTAGTCTATGAGTTCTGCAAAATTACAGGTTAGGCATATATTATTTAAGAAAATCCGTTTTTTGATTTTCTTAAGTAATCGCTTGACTATTTGTTAAAGAACAACTTACTGTTTAACAAGAAAAAATCAAAAAACGATTCTTTCTTGTCAAAGCATACCTAACCTGCAATTTTGCAGCAGTCTTTTTCAGTCTACGAAAATCACCCCGATTAGTCAAGGACAAACTGTGGCACCGCACACCGCCAAATGCGCTACTTAAGCCAAAACATCGCAGTCTTCCTATTGTCCCACCCTCAATCAAGCCGCCGCAATTGCACCGCCTTCAGGTCGAACGCCCTGCTGCCCGGAATTTCCACAGCCCTAACAACCAGTCTCGTTCGCCCCTTGTTGAGCCTGATGCCGCCGAGGCCCAAACTGGCCCAGGTTTTCTCATAGACTTCACCACGAGGGACCCGGTCGGGACTGGCAATTGGGTCGGCGTCATGCGCTACGTGAACCACACCTTCCAGGCTCTCACCGCCAATCTCGATTCGCACCTTTACGCCGACGTTTTCTGTGGAACATACATACATCAACGTCACCTCGAAGCGCCCGGCTCGAACCACCTCGACTTCCCAGTAAGGGTACGCATCGGTGTCGGTCCAGTTGGTGACCCAGTCGTTGGCCCAACCCGAACGGCCCTTGTAGCTGATTCCCTTTTTTGAAGGTGGCTGCAAATAAGCCTCGTGACCAGGCAACGTAACGACCGGCCGTTGCGGATAGCCGATGTGAATCGGCAGAGGCTCGAACCCGGCCTTGGTCACATCCCGGACCGCCGCCTCGTACGCGGTGCGGAGCTTCGCCAGGATGTCTGGATGCTTCTTGGAGACATCCCTCTCTTGTCCTGGGTCGCGTACCATGTCGTACAGCTCCCACCGCTTACGGGCCTTGACCGCTCGCCAGCGCTGCGTGCGGACTGAGCCTGGCACTGTGAGCGTTTGCCCACGCGGCGATCTAAAGGTGAATAACATACGGTCGGGCCAGTTAGCGGTCTGACCCTTTAGCAGCGGCACAAGGCTCACGCCATCCTGCGGCAGCGTCTTGGGCATAGGCACGCCACATAGCTCGACTATAGTAGGAAATAGGTCAATGTGGGCGGCGATCTGAGTAACGTTGGTGCCTCGCTCAATATGCCCGGGCCAGCGAATAAACAGCGGCACTCGCACACCGCCCTCGTGGACACTGCCCTTGCGACCTTTCATGCCCCCGTTGTACCGGTCCGAGTTAGGGCCATTGTCCGTAAGAAACAAAACGATTGTATTGTCGCTCAATCTCAACTCATCAAGCCGCCCTAAGATACGACCGATGTTATCATCGAGGTTCTCGCACATCGCATAAATACAGGCCAGTTTGTCATCCAGCCCGCGAGCTTTGTACCTGTCGAAATATTTGTCCGGAACCTGGAACGGCGAGTGCGGCGTGTTATAAGGAACGTAGCAGAAGAACGGCTGCTTTCGATGCTTCTCAATAAAGTCCAGAGCCGCATCGGTGAGAACGTCGGCAATGTATCCCTCGGTTTTGATAGTCTCGCCGTTGCGTTCGAGTGTGGTATCAAAGTAGTTGTTCCAATGCCCGGCGCAAAAGCCAAGGAATTCATCGAAGCCCTGCCCATTAGGATGGTACGGCAGGTGCGCGCCATTATGCCATTTGCCAAAGCAGCCCGTAGCGTAGCCGGCCTGCTTTAGCGCCTCAGCGATAGTGACTTCCTCACTGCGCATATTCTCGTAGCCGCGTGTGACACCGTGTGTGCCGGTGCGCAAGTGATACCGGCCGGTCAGCAAACTCGCCCGCGTCGGAGCACAAACAGGGCTCACAAAGAACCGCTCGAACCGAGCCCCATCGGCAGCAAGCCTATCCAGCACCGGCGTATCGATTTGCTCGTTGCCGTGCGAACGCACATCACCCCAGCCTTGGTCATCGGTCATTATCAAAATGACGTTTGGCCGTCCTTTCTGAGCCGCCGCCGTTTGGCTCGCATCGACGCAGTCTGGTAATATCGACTGCACACCCGCCGAAGCTGTTAACGAACCAATCGCTCTTAGGAATTCTCTTCTCGTCTGCATGTTCATATTCCTCCAGTACTTTCCATATCAGTCGCGCAAGCACCCGTGCGGTGATATCTGTCCGCTCACAGTATATCCAGCCAAAGGCACGTTCTTAGCGCTCACGCAGCAATTTCAACGCCGCATCGAGAACAGGATCTCGATTTGAGAGCTGGCTTTGTGTCACCGCTACGCGAACATCGGGCGTGATTCCTTCTCCTTCGAAGCAGGTCCCGTCCGGGCGCATAGCCTTCCATGATGGCAGATACACCGTCACGCCGTTGCCAAGTTCGGTCGGCTTAGGATTACCCGAACTGCCCTGCGAAGTGGCCCCTATAAGTTTACAGCCTGGGACCTGTTTCATCATCAGCAGAAATGCCTCGCAACTGCTCATATTGGCCGGCCCCATGAGCACTGCAATCTTGCCGCGGTATTTTGGCCGACGCTTGTTTGGCTGGAGCATACGATTGCGTGGCTTGGTAAAACCGCCCGGCTCGTTAGCTGCGCGATACACGTGCTGAGCATATACTTTGGGCTTATCGACGAAACAGCCGGCAAAGTCTTGCGCCAACGGTTCGCTTCCACCGCCGTTCATGCGCACATCTACGACAAGGCCTGGAGCATCGCTGAACTCCCAAATCGCCACGTAGGTCTGTTCTAATGCCTCAGCGTGGTCTCTTCCCCAGCTCTCTATGTAAATGTATCCAATGCCGTCAAGGAACTGGCCGGTGTAAACGGCGGCGCTGCGCTTTTGCCATCGCGGTACGAGGTCTTTGAGTTTTGCGAAGTTGACATTCGGCCTGACGGGGTTCACATAAGAACCGAATCTCTGTTCGCCGACATAAAGCCAGATGTGCTTATCCTTGGCGCTGGCTAATAGCTCGCCGGCAACAGTTGCAAACCTTTCGGGGCTCGCCGCTCGCCGCAACGCATCGCCTTTTTCTCTAAAGAGCCTGTCCCAATCAACCTTCCGAATGTCGCGATACGAGTATTTCTCATCAATCACCTGGCGCAACTGCTTGATCGCCTCTTCGTTCTCAGCAACGGTAAGGGTCTTGACGGGAGCACCGCCTTTGCCTGAGCCGGTTCTGAACCGTACCGGATAGGGCACAACCGGTTCACCACGAGCACTGCGGAAATTCTGAGCGCTTGGGCAGTTAATACTGAATCGGTATTCATGGCTTGCAAGGAGCGTCACCCTTATTACCAACGTGCGCCTGTTGAGCCACTGGGGTTTGCCGATCAATTTTGGAAATTTTGGCCCGCCCCCGCATACTGAATACCCACGCGTGTTCATATCCTGATCGAAGACTACACGAATCTGGCTCAACTTAGGATCGACGTTCTGCGCACCATTTTCCGGCACTATCTTTGTCAGCTTCGGCGGCGCCGCCCGCACAGCAACCGTCAAAAAGGCCAGAGCCAAGATGATGAACATAATTAGGACGTGCTTGGAATTTCCCATACTTGCATCTCCTACAAGTACATTTTGTGAACTGATGTTGTACGGAGCTTCCGTCCCAGAAGGCCTTTTCATAAAGCCAAGTCTGCTCCGCCTTAATCTGACTGTGCAGGCCCTATAGACAACTGCGTGAAATCACCCGGTTTGAACTGCTCTATCAGTGAGTGAACATCATTGACTGTAACGGCCTTGACCGCGCTGATGTCGTCCTCGATGGTGCGATAGTCGTTCAGATATGTCCAGCAAAAGCCTACGTCAACCAGCCGGCCCATCGGCAGCTCATTCTTAATGACCAAGGCGCTCAGAATTTTATTCTTTGCTTTGTTTAGCTCATCTTCGGTTATGCCGCTTTCCGACAGATCGTTGAAAATACTCTTGATGATGTCGAGCACCTTGGAGACATTCTTACTGTTGCAGCAGACATAACTGTACAATGTCCCCGTGCCGTCCATAGGTGCAAACTGCATTGTTGCTGCTTCCACCAACGCCTTGTCAACCAGCTCCCAAAAAAATCTTGACCCGACACTGTCACCAACGATAACGCCCAGAAGCGACGCAGCAAATCTCCTGGGGTCCTGGGCAGACACGCATGGGCTAATCAGGCATATATGTTCGCAGGCCAGATTTGATTTCTCAACTCTCTCTTTCTTCTTGCTGCCCTCAAAATGTCCCAGTTTCCTTCCGGCCGTCTGCTTTTGCCAATTCCCGCAGGGGCCTTCAGCAATCGAGCATATTTGGTCCCAGCCAAAATTGCCGACACAGACCAAAACCATATTGTTCGGCGCGTAACGCTTCGTAAAATAGGAGCGCATCTGTCCAGCCGTCAAATTATCTATACTTTCCTCACTGCCGAGAACGCTATTGCCGCATGGATGCCCGTCGAAGTGCAGAGTTCTGCATCGGTCCATCACATCGAAGCTTGGCATGTCCTTATACATTGCAATCTCTTCTTTGATGACATTCTTTTCAATACTGAAGTCCTCATCCCTCAGGGCCGGCCTCATCAGCTCTATCCACAGCTTCGTCACGTCCTCCAAATACTCCGGCAGGACAGCGGCATAGAAAACAGTGTTTTCCTCACTCGTCATGGCATTGAATTGCGCACCCGTCCTGTCGAACGCCTCATTGACTTCTAGCGCGCTTAGCCGGTCGGTACCTTTGAACAGCATGTGTTCGAGAAAATGTGATACTCCGTTTATCTGTTCGGTCTCGTCCCGGGAGCCGGTCTTAACGAAAAAACCTACCGCCGCGGATTTGGCGGCTTCATTAACCTCTCCGACCAAATCCAGGCCGTTCGCCAATGTCTTCTTCTTAAATTCCATACCTCGCTCTACTCAACTTCTACTTCGTTCGGACCGATTGTCACCACCGTAAAATCCATGAACCTATTTTCACGTAGGAAACCCAAAACTGAATCAACGCTGGTCTGCTCGATTCTGTCCTTAATTTCATCCAGACTTCGAACTCTACCTAACATATAGTAATCACTTCCGATTCCGCCGGCTCGGCTGCTGGACGATTCGCTTTGCAGAATTAAAGAGCTTTTTAACCCAACTTTGGCTCTTTTGATTTCTTCTTCGCTGATTCCTTCGCTGAGCCGATTGAACTCGCCGATTACACAGTCGAGCGTTTCCTGAGCCTTTTCGGGCGTTGTCCCCGCGTAGCACGCTATGCCGGCTGCATCTTTCAAGCCGCGATACCGCGCGCCGATTGCGTAGCACAGACCCCGCTTTTCTCTTACCTCCGTAAATAATCTGGCGCTCATCCCGCCCGAAAGGACCGACACCGCAACTCTGGCGTTGTAGTAGTTTTCATCAGTCGGCGTAACCGTCTCGGTCATCAAGCCGATATGCACTTGCGCACTGTCACTATCTATATGTGCGTATTTACCGGCTCTGGAACCAGGCACACCCCCTTCGACCGGTTTCTTGTCCCCTGCTTCAAATAGGCTTCCCAGTTGCCGACAAATCGCATCGAAGTCATATTTCCCCGCAACCGCAAATATCGTCTGTGAAAGATTGAAGTTGTTCTTTATTATCTGCCTTGTCTTCTCCCCCGTCAGGGCCTCCAGCTCACTGATATGTCCTACGGCACTGCGGCCCAGAGGAGACGGATAGAATTGTTCTTGCAGTTTAAGCATCACCTTTTGCCGGGGGCTGTCGTCTAAAGCGTGCACACCGTCAATTGCCAGTTGCCTGGCTAATTCAAATTGGTCTTCCTTCAAGTGTGCCTTAAGGATGATATCAGCATATAAGTCCAAGGCTTGTTCTAAGTTGCTGGCCTCCAGAGCCGCACCAATCGTGATGTGACTGCTGCCGACCGAGCCGGCGCGGTGCAGGCCCAGACCGTCAAGCGCGTCGCCGAGCTGCCTGCTGTCCTTATCACCGGCGCCCCTGAAGACCCAATCCGCGATAACACTTCCCGCCCCACAGCAGCCCTCCGGCAGTAAAGCCGCCCCCGCCGGCAGCATAAAACCAAACGCCGCCGACTCAACCGCCTCCATCCGCTCACCAAGAAGGACCATCCCGTTCTTTAAGACATGCTTATCAAGTCGTTCTGCCATATCTCTATCTAACCACGGACTTCACAGATTACACTGATTTTAGTTCATCGTTATGAATTCATGGTAGAATAATCAATAATCGATTTTTGGGCATATTATCATCTTTCGATGTTCTTGCCCAGCCTAATCTTGTTGAGCGAAATATAGACACCTCTGCAATCCCATTTTTCTACCTCGATCCGGAGGCAAAAGACGTTTATAATATAAGCTAATACGCCTTTTCGAGATTCTTTTGAAGGGCCAGGAAATGCAGAAGAAGCTTCTCTTGATTATCTCGTTTACGATTCTTAGTTCAGCTCAGCCAAGTGAATGTGGCCAGGTTCTACATGAAACCATTCAGTCAAGAGTCCGGCAATCGGATGTGATTGTGAGCGCAAACGTACAGAATGTCGAGCACGGCAAGACACTGGATAGGCCACCCAGACACGAATGGCTCGCGCACTGTTTAATAGAGCAA
This sequence comes from Planctomycetota bacterium, assembly GCA_030641115.1. Taxonomy (GTDB): domain Bacteria; phylum Planctomycetota; class Phycisphaerae; order Sedimentisphaerales; family Anaerobacaceae; genus DAOWID01. Next base: position 6,809 of record DAOWID010000428.1, read on the forward strand.
GTTCTAAAAGGTGACGTGCCAAACAAGGAAATCTCGGTGGTATTCCTGCTTCCCCGCGAAGGCATTACTATAGAACCGAAGCCACATAGTCTAATCAAGGGCAAAACGTACGTTCTCTTCTTAAGGCACAAGGAACAATCGCACGCATTGATCACACCCTACCACGGAGATATAGAAGTAAGCCGGGAATATGCGGTGTTCGATGAAGATTTGAAGAATAATAAAGAAGCACTAAAAAGGTCCGCCAGTTCCGTCAATGGTGTCCCCTGTGTTACGCTGCCTCACGACGCTCTGATCAACAAAATCAGGAAGCTGGTGAATAAAGAAAATGAAGCATTGCGTCACAATAGGATGATACCTCGTGAGGTAGTCCTTGAGCAAAACTCGGAAAGATGGTCAGAGCCAATAAATGGACTACAGGGCCGTCTCGTTGCAGGAAATAGGCCGAACAAATATAACGAGACCGATCTTCTCGATATCATTTTGGAGTTAAAGAATGTATCCACAAAGCCCATCGCAATTCAAAACGACCGGGATGCCATATCATTCAAACTTCACGACTTAAGAGGCTATCCTGTCCCCCAGGCGGGCTATGATAAGAGTGGTCCCATTCCGTATCCTCAATGGGCTACCATACCAAGAGATTCATATTGGGGATTTTCTCTTTATGATTGGACTGTCGGTATACCTGGAGGAGGAGGTACTTTCATTGCTTTGCCAAACAATGTGTGGTTACTCAAGGAGGGGCAATTTATACTTCATGCTACCTTCGCCATCAAAGACATCGGTGAAGACAGGCCGGAAAATGCGTGGTCAGGCGAGCTTGTACTGCCACCTTTGAGAATCTCGGTGGGCGGCGGTTCAAACGTCAAATATGGTCGAAGACCCGATCTGCTATGGATCGAGCCACCAAAGAACTACACCGGCACGTGGACTGTATGGGACCGCAACGGCCAGAAACGGTATGAGATAGACTACAAGAATGGCAGATACCATGGCTCATATACGACATACCACAGCAACGGGCAAGAAAGCACTGAGCAGCAGTATGACAATCACGAAGCCCATGGTCTGGGTAGGGGATGGTATAGTAACGGCCAGAAGATGTATGAAATAAACTACAAAGACGGCAAGCAACATGGGACCTGGACGCATTGGTACGACAACGGACAGAAACATAACGAGGCCAACTACAAGGATGGCGAGGACCACGGCACATATACAACCTGGCACAAAAATGGGCAGAAACAGCTTGAGATCAACTACAAGAACGGCAAAAAGCACGGCCTTGAGGCATCATGGGACGAGCACGGCAATGTTAATTACATGCGGTATTATGAGAATGATAAAATCTCACGACGCGGCAGTGAGAAGTAAATCAGTATAGGGCTTGTCCCCGCCGTGTGATCCATTGCTGCTTAGATTACTACGATTTTGGTACTGCTCGCTTGACCCTCACACGATATACGCAATACGCACCACGCACGGCGCTTATGCCACCGCAGCAGTCTCCTCATCGTACTGATCGAATCGGACGCTTATTTTCTTACTTACACCTTGCGTTTGCATCGTTATCCCGACCAGCTCGTCCGCAATGCTCATCGTGCGCTTGGCATGAGTGATTATGATGAACTGCGAGTCCTTCTGGAAATCCCGCAGCAGCATATTGAAACGTTCATTATTTGCCTCGTCCAGCGCTGCATCGATCTCGTCAAGGAAGCAGAACGGCGAAGGCTTTGTCTTGAAAACCGCAAACAGCAGCGCAATCGCCGTCATCGACTTTTCGCCGCCGCTAAGTAGAGATATACTCCTTGTCTCCTTGCCGGGCGGCCGGGCGATCACTTCTATCCCTGCTTCGAGGATATCTTCAGCATCTTCGAGCACTACGTCTGCCTTGCCGCCACCGAACAGTTTGCGGAAAATTTGCTGAAAATGATCCCTGATTTCTTCGAAGGTCTGACTGAATTTCTCTCTGCTCTTCTTGTTAAGTCGGCTTATCAGTTGCTGCAACTGACCTCTGCTGCTATTCAGGTCTCCGACCTGGTCAGTCAAGAAGTCGTGTCGCGTCTGGAGGCTCTCCTGCTCATCTATTGCGTCCACATTCACATTGCCGAGCCGTTCAATCTTGCCTCGAAGCTCAGCTATCTCTTCTCGTACCTGCTCCCAGTCAACTTCCTGGTCCTTGTAATTCTCGTAGGCTTCAGCCAAATCGATCTGCAGCTCATCCTGCACTCTTTCGACCAGGTCTTGAAGTTTCACCTCCAATTGGGTCAATTCTATCTTAAGCTCATTCATTTTTTGCTCAGTTTCGGTCTTCTCAGCCTGTTTGAGCCGCAGAAGCTCCTCAGCCTGTTTCTGTTCTTCGACTAACCTCTCTATTTCTTTGTGCAGAAGTTGACAGCTTTCTTGGCCCTTTTCCTTCTCAACATACAGCTCCGATACTGCCGCTTCGCAGTTAAGGATATCTCTCTGCGCTTCTGCCAGTTGGTTAGTGCAGCTTTCTATCTGGCTCTGGGCGCCCTCGGTAGCTGTGCGGTTTGCCTGAAGCTGATCTTGCAGACTCGTGATTATTTGCTTCAATGCTTTGCTTTGTTCCGTGGCCTGCCCAAGAGCTACCTTCAGGTCGGTAAGCTGGTCCATCTTCAATTGCTGTTGCGTCTTTTGCTCGGCGTGTTTTACCTCCAGCTCTTTTATATGTGCCGAGCGCTGCTCGTTCACTGCCTCCAGCTCCTGCAGTCTCTGTTTCGAATCATACTCTTTCTGCACGGATTGAGCGATCTGTTCTTCGAGCAGGTCAATCTCACTGGTTATTAACGGCTCCTCTTGCCTGAGCCGCTTCAAGTCCTGCTCTATGACGGCCAGCATGGAATTTGTCTGCATCTTTTGAGTGTTGGCTTCGTAAACAGCCGTTCGCAGGTCCTTGCACAATTTAGCCAGATGTGCGTTTGCCAGATTGCTCTTTTCGATTTGCTGTTCGAGCACCACGACTTCGGATTGTATCTTGGCAACGGTCTGCTGTAACTGGCGCAGTCGGCTCTTACGTGATATCAAGCCCGTCGCTTTTCCCAATGGGCCAAGCCTTATCGTCCCTTCGGCACTCAGGGATTGGCCATCCAAAGTAACGAAGTTGTACTCATCCGCCGTATTCTTAGCCAGTTCAATTGCCGCATCAATTGAGTCAACGACTATCGTTTTGCCAAGCAGTTTCCAAACCAACGGTGCATATTTGCTCTCGTATTTCGCGAACTCAACAAGCCTGCCTTTGACGCCAGGCAATTCCGAGAAGTCCGTGCTATCCACAAAAGGCTCTATTCTATCAAGGCTTATGAACTTCACTCTGCCGTCAAGTTCTTCAATTGTCTGCTTATCAGCCAGCAATTTGTCTGCACTGTTGATTACAACGGCGTCGGTCCTGCCTTCGAGGGCAGCCTCAATAGAATTTGCATATTCAAAATCGGCCGTGACTATTTCCGCCAGTATTCCTTCCACGTAATCTAATTTGCCGTTCTCAGCCGACCGATGCTGCAGAATACTCTTGACCGCATTATTAAGCCCCTCGCGCCTTTTCTCCATATCTTGCAGTATCGCCAGCTCGCCGCTCAGCGTACTTCGCGTTTCTTTGCTGTGGGCCAATCGCTTATTGTCTGCTGCCACGGAGCTGTCGATTTCTTCTGTTTCTTTGCGCTTGGATTCCAAGCTGCGATGCAATTCGCTCAGCACCTTTTCAATATCATCAAGGCGAGCTCGGTGTTGTGCTTTTTCAGTGAGCAGTTTTTCCAGTTCCGCCTTTGCAGTTTCTGCCCGCCCGGCAAGACGGTCTTTCTGGCTCGATAGGTTGTTGCGATAGATCGAAACGCTCTGGATTTCGTTGTGAAGTTGGGCCGTCCTTCTGACCATATCGATAATGCCCGATTTGTTATCCTCCAGCTCCGCTTCGAGTGAGACGCACTCGGCGTTAAGTTGCTGGATAGCTCTTTGGATCTGGTCGGCGGCTTGGCTCTTCTCTCGAAGCAGCTTTTCACAGCTTGCCAGCTCTTGCTTGTATTGGGACAGATCTTTCTCGAAGAGGTTCTTTTGCTCCTGCAGTTTTTCAGTTTGCCGGCCTGCGCTTTCCTTGCTTTGCTGCAGTTCCGTAATTCTCGCTCGCAAAAACTCAATCCGCTGAAGGTACTGTTCAATCTTGCTGCGAACAGAGACAAGCGCATTATCTGTAGAGTTTAGCTTGTGCTCAGTTTCTATCCTCTGTTCGCCCAGCTCACTCATCAGCGCGTCACTTCTCGCAACCTCCGCTGCCAGTTGCTGCAACTGCTGCTCGATATCCTCAAGGGCCGCTTTCTTCTCGGTCAGCTGTCCGTGATTCTTTGCGTATTCGACCAGCGCGTAGTTAACCTGCAGCTCTTTGAGTCTTTGGCTGTATTCAAGATATCTTCGCGCTTTGCCCGCCTGAAGTTTCACACTTCGCAATCTCTTTGTCACCTCGCCAAGAATATCCGCAAGCCGCAGCAGATTTTGCTCTGTTCGCTCCAGTTTACGAAGTGCCTCTTTTTTGTGGGCTTTATACTTGCTTATGCCCGCAGCCTCTTCAAATATTACTCGTCTATCTTTTTTCGAGGCGCTAACCAACTGTTCAATCTGTCCCTGCTCAAGAATGGAGTAGGCTTTGGCCCCTACACCCGTATCCATGAACATTTCTCGGATGTCTTTCAGCCGGCAGACCTTGTTGTTTATCCGATAATCACTCTCCCCACTTTTATATACCCTTCGTGATATCTGCACTTCGTCGGTGTCTACCGGCAATCGTCCCGTCGAGCTTCCATCGGGATTAGAAATAAACAGGCTCACCTGGGCTGTGCCCATCGGCCTTCTGCTGCCGCTCCCACTAAATATCACGTCAGCCATCTGGTCGCTTCGAAGGCTCTTGAGACTCTGTTCGCCGAGCACCCACTTCACCGCGTCAACGATATTGCTTTTCCCACAGCCGTTGGGCCCCACAATAGCAGTCACAGATGAATCGAAAGTGAATTCCGTTTTGTCGGCAAAACTTTTGAATCCGTCAAGAACGACTTTTGCGAGTCTCATACTTATCCTGCCATTAACGTCCGGTAACTGCTACTGGTCCGTCACACATGCTTTGATGAATTGTCATTCCGCACTTGATGCGGAATCCAGGCTCTCGATAGATGTAGATTCCTGCTTTCGCAGGAATGACACCCATCAATTGAACTGTGACAAACCACTACTGCTAACTGAACTTTTGCAAAATTGAGATTAGGCATATATTATTTAAGGAAATCCGTTTTTTGATTTCCTTGAATAATTACGCTAAGTAATTATCTATCAAGCAGTTACTGTTTGAAAAGGAAAAATCAAACAACTCGTCTCGGCGCAGGCTTGAGCCGTAGCAGGACATATCTTTCCTTTTCAAAGTATGCCTAATCTCAATTTTGCAAAAGTTCAATACCAAGTTGGCACAGCGATTTCGGGCCAACATGCAGTATTCTTATCGGCTGGGGATTTGCTATTTCTTGATAATTAGCCGATTTTTGGCAGGGGTCCCGCTCCAAACTCCGCTCTGACAGCACCCTTGTCACACATCTGCTTCAAAAGCGCTACCACGTCGGCATACGAAACACCTAAGCCGCCGCGCCATTGATTCTCTACTCTTACCGGCTCGTCACAGAGCGCCCGAATAATATCACTGAGTTTGAAAGAGCTTTTCAACGGGCCTATCGTCGCGGGCTGTGTGGGATGTTTGCGCATTACCAGGACGTACTTTTGACCGGGCGGAGCGTTTACCGTTATGTTGCCATCGGCTGACTGTACAAAAATATCGTCCCGGCATAATATCGGTGCGCCGAATAATACAATTTGCGCCCGACCACTGCGCGAAACGTAAATCGCTTTGCGCTCGTTCTGCCCGACCTCTTCCAGACTAAAACTACGCGCGACAAGCCTTTGCGTCACGGCAATATCGCCCAACGTCCGCAGTTGCCGGTAAGCAGCCAACCGGATACCAAAATCGTCATCGCGCAGCAATTTCCTGGCGATTGCAGCCGCATCGTCGCGCCTCGCCGCACCAGTTATCGTCTCCAGAGCCTCGATCCGATAAGGCGAACCCTTGTCTAAGGCTATTTGCCGAAGAGTTTGCAAGCCCATGTCACTACCTAAATTGAGCATACACCTCGCTGCCCGCAGTCGCACCTGTTCATCGGAAGAATTCAGCAAAATGGGTAGCTTGCCAAGGCTTTCTTTGCCTATAGCCTCAAGAGCAATTTCACTTGCGTACTTGTCCTTGGAAACAGCAAGCCTTCTAACAAACGCCTTGACTCTTTCTCTGGTAATTTCCGGCGTCTCGTCAAGATACGTCGCCTTGACTATCGAGACGAACCTTTGCTTTTGTTCTCTGTGTTCGGCTGGTACCGTCAAATCAATCCGTCTCGGCGAAACCGCCGTAGCTGCGCCATAGCCAAAACGCTCGTTCAAGCGGTTGCGAATGCGGCTTGCGATTTGATAATCCGACTTGCGAAGTCCCAGGCCCACATTATATTCATCGAGCACCTGTCCGCCGGCCAGGACGTATCCGAGCTTCTTATTCGTCCTGGAAGTGCCCATCTTATCGATAAAGATCGGCCCTTCTGCCCTGCCTATGACCCTTGTAGTTCTACCGAACGTCCCCTTTGCCTTCAGTTCAGCGGTATACAGCCAGCCGTCTTCCA
>DAOWID010000233.1 GCA_030641115.1 Planctomycetota bacterium
ATCAATTAGATTTTTCATCCTGGTGTGATATTCGGCTGTACCCATCACGTTACCGTACATTTGATTTCCAACGAGCAACAGTTGCGTATCCGGAAAAGAATCAAGTACTCTCTTGAAAGCATGGAGAATCATCGAATGATTCTTCACTTCCTTTAAAGCGGCAATAATGCCAATGATATGACTTTCTGTAGAAATACCCAATTCCTTTCGAACAGAGACTTTGTCTCGGGGCTTAAATCGCTCGGTGTCCACTCCATTGTATATAACACGATAATCGCAAGCCGGATGGCCAAACATTTTACTGTTGAACTGAGCTCCGGTTCTTGAATTAGCTATGATGACATCGACACATGCTCGTGTTAGTCTGTAAGCTATCTTATGTCTCTTCCCTACCAAATAATTTGCACTCCGCTCAGACCCGACAATTAGCTCCGTACGGGCCAGACGTCCGGCAAGCCGACTGGCAATATCCGGAGCGAACAAATAGCTATGGACAATGTCAGCGTTCAATGATTTCAACAGGCGTGCCAGACGCGGCACAACCGTAAAATCAATCCTGTTCTTCTTTACTATGGTATGAAGTCTACGTTCGGAGTCTCTTAATTTGCTGCCAAGAGGTACATAATCCAAAAGAGTGCAAACATGGACATCAAAGCGATCCAGATCCATATTATTGGCCAGTTCAACCACCTGACGCTCGGCGCCGCCATAACCAAGACTATCGATCACCAGAACAACACAAATTTGCCTATCTTTGGTCATCATTCAATTTGTGCGTTACGGAATTCCGGTTTCAAATAGCAGAGCATCGCGATCTGATAAGAAAACTCTGAGTGTCTTTTTGAGCACACATAAAGCCTCAAATGTACTTGTAAAATATTCTATAATTCTGTTCTTTCTGCCAGACTTAGGAAGGCGTTCTCAAGCCGAGGTATAACCGATTCAATGGAATGATTATCTCTATATTGCAGGGCAGATTGAGAAGCCTTCTGCCAATTCTGCTGAGAATCAAATAATACCCGAATTCCAGCTATTAATCCAGGAATATCCTCGGCAACCATACCGAGATCATGTTGGGCAATCACATTGTCGGGATCGCAGGTCGAGACTATTGGCAGGCCATAACCCCAAGCTTCCAGGAATACGTTTGGAAAACCCTCCGCACGACTTGTAGAAATAAGAGCTTTCGATCGTTGGTAGAACTGGTGCACGCCTGCATGGGAGACCGCCCCATGCAGGTGAACGTTAGGCATAGACTTCGCTCGCGACCGCAGGTGTTGAACATATTCCGATTCGCTGTTGCCGTCACCGACAACATCGAATTGGAGGTCGTGAAGCTGTTCTGCGATATCCAAAAACAATTCAAGCCGCTTGATGGGAGTAAACTCCCCTATCCAGAGGAGACGCCTTTCTCTCGCAGATGCTACAGCGTTGGTCTCACCCGGGCAACGTTCATGATCCGGAGCACAGTTGGGTATGACCGTGGAATCAATACCGAAGTTCTCACGGAGGAGTCTCTGCTGCGTCACCGTCTGCGCGATTATGAGATCCGCCCGCCGAAGACCATAACGGTAAAGAACACGTTCATGTCTTAACTGACGATACGGGTGATCAGTCATGCAGTTGCGATCACTCGCAACTGCGAAGATAAACTTTCGCTGATGCCAACGGCAAAAAGCCGACACAATGCCGGTCAAACTGCCGCTTGTTCTTTGGTAGTAGATGTCAGAGTTAGCCCTCCTCATCGCACGCCAGAGGTTGGTAAGCCTGGGGTGTAGAAAGCGCAACACCCGAATTCCTGCATTTTGATCATACGCCTTAATAATGCGCATCCCGTCAATTTCCATCTTATTATCCTGGCCGTGATCGAGTATTACGAAACTGACTCTATATCCTCGTTTGGCAAGTTCCCCGCCAATGATCGACTGCTGTATTTCCGCCCCACCGATGTTTCCAAACTTTGGATCATCCATTAGGGCAGCAAAGTTCTGCGGCGCGACAAAACAGATACTGGGTTTGCCGCCGGTCTTGAGACATTCATTCATAAACATCCTATGGAAAGCTATTCCCCACCGCTTGCGGCGTAATATGCATGTGTGAGCGAATAATATCCCGTCCGCTTGCGGCGGGGTTGTTTATGTCGAGTAGGCATGTCGCCTCCTTTCTTTAATTTAATAAACTCAGAGTTTTAATAAATTCAGTGTAAGGAGACGCATGCCCCTCACAGAACCGGACTTGAAGATTTCCCTCATCCGGCTCTTCATTAATACTC
>DAOWID010000393.1 GCA_030641115.1 Planctomycetota bacterium
AAATCATTCTCGAATTCGACCACGCTCCCGTCAGCCAAAACCGCATCTGCCTTCTCTACATAGTTACCGATATAGCCATATTGCAGCGAGTGAGCACCGGTCGCATTATTGGCAACGCACCCCCCTACCGTCGCCCAGTCGCTGCTGGATGGGTCAGGCCCGATTTTCCTGCCGTACTCGGCGAGGCACTTATTCAAATCTTCCAGCACCACACCAGGTTCACAGACTACTGTCGCCCCATCGTTTTCAACACTGATGATCCCGTTCATATATCGGGTCATATCGAAGACTATCCCACTGCACAATGATTCCCCAGCCACCCCGCTCCCGGCTCCGCGAGCAACCACCGGTATGCCTTTCGCGGCGGCGTACTTAACAACAGCCGCTACGTCGCCGCTGTCGCGAGGCGCAACGATACACGCGGGCACTATTCTGTAAATGCTGGCGTCGGTGCTGTAGGCAACGCGGTGCAGAATATCAGCGAACACATCCCCTCGCACAACTTTGGCCAAATCAGCCGCAATTTGATCCTGCGTATCGTTCATTAAATCCTGTTACTCTTCAAAATCGCGAGGCAGGAACTGAGTCTGGGAAATGGCTCCGCCCATCCGCAGGACCGCAAGGTCGTCTTCGCTGACCTGTCCAGTGATGAACTGTTGAACGGTAGGATGGGGATGGTTGCGAATATGTTTAGCATCACCGTCGGCAATAATCTTGCCCTTATGCAGCATAATGATGCGGTCAGCTATCTTATATGCGCTTGTCATGTCGTGCGTAACTACGACCGTAGTCTCACCGAGTTCTTTTTGTAGCTTCAGAATAAGCTCGTTGATTGTATCTGCGCGAATTGGGTCCAGCCCCGTAGTCGGCTCATCGTACAAAATCACTTCCGGATTCAACGCAATTGCCCGCGCCAATGCTACGCGCTTGCGCTGGCCACCGGAAAGATTGGCCGGGTAATAGTTCTGGAAGCCATCAAGACCAACCATCGCCAGTTTGCCCTTTACGACCTCTTCAGCCTCTTTCCAATCGGTTATCTTGAAGTGTTGCCGTATCGGAAACATTATATTCTCGGCAACGCTGAGACTGTCAAACAGCGCCCCGCCCTGGAAAAGAAAACCGTAGTGTGTACGTATCTTGTTCAGCTCATTTACGTCGAGGTCGTCGATTCGTCGGCCCTTAAAATGGACCTCGCCGGAGCTCGGCCTCAACAAGACTATAAGATGTTTTATCAAAACGGTCTTGCCGCATCCGCTCGGCCCAATTACAACCGTCGTTTTGCCCTTTTCTATCGCCAGCGAGACTTCATCCAGAACGACATGCTCGGCGAACTTCTTCGTGAGGTTCTTAAGGACAAGCAGGCCGTCGTTTTCACGGACCTGCGTGACCTTTTTCTCGCCGCCCTTTTTCACCTTCTTATTTGCCTTTTGCACAACTTACCTACTGTCATCCAACCAGACTCTTAATCGGCCAAAACGTACCGTAAATACCCTTAAAGATCACTGCCAGCCCAAAATCCAACACAAGTATGGAAATAAAACTGGCCACAAATGCCTCCGTGCAGGCTTGTCCCACACCGTGCGCACCTTCCTTGCACGTGAAGCCCTTATAACAGCTCACAAGGGCAATAGCCGCTCCAAAAAAGAAACCCTTGATAACCCCGATACTTACGTCCCATAGTTCTACGCCGTAAGCGCTAAAGTCCCAGTACGCCCGGCTGTTAATCCCCAACTGAAAAAAGCTCACCAAAGCTCCTCCTACAACACCCATAAGGTCCGCATAGATGATAAGAGCCGGCGTAAGCAGCAGGCACGCCAGAACCCGCGGCGCAACCAGATGTCGTATCGGGTCGGTACCCATACTCCGCACCGCGTCAATTTGCTCCGTGACATTCATCGTCCCCAGCTCAGCCGTCAAAGCCCCGCCTATACGCCCTGCCAACATCACTGCTGCGAGCACAGGCCCTAATTCTTTCACCACCGAAATATTGATCAAAACACCCAAATGTTCTTCCAGGCCCATCCCCGCGAGCTGGTCGTACGCCTGTACTGCCAATGTCATCCCCACAAACGCACCCGTTATCATTATCACCGGCACACTGCGAACTCCGATCAGATTCATTTGTGTCCATATCAACGGATACGTCTCAGACTTGGCGCAGCTCCGCATCGACACAACTAATGCCCGCCAGACAAATCTTCCGAACCGTCCTATGTTCCCTACATCTTGCAAAGTCTTAGCTGCCGCTATCCCAATCATAGTCTACCACTCCAATACAGATTCCAATCGCCACACACCCGCCTGTGACCGATTCACAATTCGACTTTCTACTATATCGGCCAAATCCACACCGCGTCTTACCGTTCTGTACCTTACAAACCGTAACCTGCAAAAACACTTCCTATCCGCCAATAATTGTAAACTGTGAATACTCAATAATCAACAATCATTCATCAATCGCAAATCAGCGTGTCATCGCCGGCAGTCCCGCACGAATTGAGTTCATCCTCACATCTAATTGCTGTGGGACGACGTCGTAATTTCAAAATGCTTAGGAGGTTCCCCCCGCGTTCAGCCCCAAATTGTGTTTTCGGGTCGTCCGGGTTAAGTATTCTTCGCCCTCGTCCATCCAAACGGCCCCTTTCCGTTTCCACCAGGCAGAAACTCTCGTTCCTGTGACGGGATACGAAGATCGAATCATGTGTCCCCATTCCCGCGCATCATTGTTCAACATCCACCGTTTCACCAGGCACCATCACTGTTACTTTGCATTCGGCCTTTTGTGCAAATTGCTCAGCGTCGTTCCGGCTGCCGACAATGTCGCCCCAGTGGTACGGTACAGCTAATTTCGGTTTTATGTACTTTGTTGCCTCAGCAGCTTCCTCCGCGTTCATCGTATAAGTGCCCCCGACAGGCAGTAGCGCAACATCAATATTCTTCAGAGATCTCACTTCGTTGGTCAGATCCGTATCCCCGGCGTAATAAATCTGCTTTGACCCAACTTCGATTGCAAATCCCAGCCAGTTCTTTTCTCTCGGGTGGAACTGCTTGTTAGGATTGTACGCGCGCACACCAGCGACGCTCACGCCATCAAGTTCAATCCGCAGTCCCGGCGTAATCGTCTGTCCATTGCCTTGCTGCGCAATAACATCCGCCGAAGCGATTAGTTTCGTCTCAGGCCCGGAAACCTTAGCAATATCCTCAGCGGAATAATGGTCATGATGACTGTGACTGACAAGCACCAGCGTCGCATCATGCGACGACTCCTTCAACTTCCATGGGTCGATGTATATCACCGTGTTTCCATGGCTAATCTTGAAGCTCGCATGACCCAGCCACTTTAGAGTAATACCCATAGCAGGCTCCTTTGCCTTCTCAGGTTTTTCAGTTATTTCTTCGATGATGACCTAAAGGTAATCAACTGGGTACCAGAAAGGATATTTCCTGCTCAGAAGGCCACCGAATTTCTGGCATGCGGTTGTTCTAGCCCTTATTCTTCCAGTCCCTGCTTCCAAAGGCGCCTCGCCTATCAGCTTTTGCACATAGGCGTCTCTCTCTTCTTCGCTCATGCGCTTCTCCCTTATCGCCCTGAGCTCCCCACTGTCAAGAAAGAACCCACCACACGCATAGCACTCATCGACATTCACTTCCTTGGCGCGACTGTACTTGTGCGCGTGCATTGCTATCCCGCACTTTGGACACTTAAGCGGCCCACGATCGGCATCATTAACTCTCGGACTCTTCAAAGCCTCCTCGAGCGCCTTGCCGAGACCTTCGTGGCTCTCATCCAGCTCTTTCAGCTCACCCCAGTCGAACCATATCCCTTTGCATCCGTTCTTGCACACGTCAACCAGCACACCGCCAAAGTCCTCTTGCACCATCAATTTACCACACACTGGACAATCCATATTTCGCCTCCGACTCCCAAATCTGTTTTATTACTCCCGCAAAAATAACTCGGGCACCTTCTTTGCTGTCAGCGAACCTCAACACGCGACACCCCGCATCCGACTTTCAAACCCTAACATACTCCACACCACAATTGCCGTCAAGCTTGTCCTCGGCCTATCCAAAAAATCGTCAAAGACCGCACCCTGATTTCGCCAACATTCCATTGGCGATCACAAGTAATGAGCGACAAGTCATCGACAATCAATAAAAAAAGTCCCGCCTTTCAGCGGGACCATAGGTTATCACCATCCTGGCGAGCTGCCGCACAGCTCAACAGGGACGCACGTCGGTTGCCTGCGGCCCTTTTCGCCCTTCTCCAACCTCGTACTCCACCTCCTGACCGTCATTCAGGGACCGGAAACCCTGCCCCATAATGTTCGTGTGATGAACGAACAAATCTTCGCCGCCATCATCGGGAGTGATAAAACCAAAACCCTTCCTCTCGTCAAACCATTTTACTTTACCTTTTGCCACAATGCTCTCCTTTGGCCGCGGGGGCCTAAAATAAAATTCCCTCAACTTTCATTAGGGGCATCCTTTGAGGGACGAAAGAACACTCCTGAACAAAAGCGCTCGGAATGTTAGCAAAACACACGCGCGTTGTCAAGAAAATAGTAAAATTATTGTAACCGTTCACGGGGCAAATGTGCCGTTTTATGTCATTGCGAGGCCTTTGTCTAATTCGTTTAGCCGTCGCCGGCACGCCTGTCCTGAGCTTGCCGAAGGGGCGACGAACCAGTGCTTGCCGCAACCACGCCACTTTCATCCCTAAATCACTTGTCAACTCTTCGCGTGTCTCGTAGTTCACGTTACCATCCGTGTACATATTTCCATTAGTCGCATCGATTATCACAAGATCGTTGCCGAATATGAACTCATCATTAGTCAAGTTCACATCGTACGTGCATCCTTGCTCGGCGTTGTTTAGCACATGTACCACCTTGTAATTACCGGCGCTACTGGACCCTGCTACGTTTATCCCGGCCTGGATCGAGCTCTTCGCCCGCAATCGACCCCACTGACCATCCTCATCCTGCGGAACAGACCCAGGAATGTCCCATAACTCACTGCCCGAACCGAAGAATTCAACCCACCATGCACCGTTGCTTTGTAAATCTTGCGCGACAGATGACTTACGCTCAAAACGCCCATACAAACAATTTTCCCCAGAACTGCCAGGTTGCCTATTTTAACTAAAGTTTTTTCTTTGTCCCTGCCGATTGTATATTGTCCGTTATACATGCTGCCTATATTAACAAATGGCAAGAGACAGTCCACTGGGTTGTAAACGTGGGCAGGATACATAAATTAAGGGTTATAATTGGGGTCGAATTATGGTGAACGAAGACATTTTGGCGCGCTATTTAGAGCCATTGTTGCGCGGCGACAAAAGGGCCTGTCAGGCCGTCATAGAGGAAACTCTTCAGAGTGGCGTACCCACCAACTCTGTTTATGTCAACATTGCATGGCCAATCATGGTAGAGGTCGAGAGGTTGCTGCGCGCCGACAAGGTCACTCCGGCCCAGGAACACTTGGCGACGCGAATCAACCGGACAATTGTCGACCAACTCCAGAATAAACTGCCGCGTAAGCCCTACAAAGACAAGAAAATAGCCATATGCTGTGCAGCGGGCGAATTGCAGGAACTCGGCGCTCAGATGATGGCGGATATCTTCGAAAGCGATGGTTGGCAAGTAAGGTTCTTGGGTGGCGGGCTAACCAACGATGACATCTTCGCATTCGTAAATGAGTATGCTCCCAATGTGCTGCTGATTTATGGGACCGCTCCAAAGCAAGCACCGGCTGTACGGCAACTCATAGATACCATAAGGGCTGTAAACGCGTGGCCACATATGCGCATAATGGTCTCCGGCGGCGTCTTCAACCGAGCCGATGGGCTGTGGGAGGAAATCGGCGCAGATTTGTTTGCCGCCACGGCACTGGAGGCCGTCCAGATAGCCTGCACTGAGACCCGAACAGCCCCTTACGAGCGAAGGACAATCAAGCGCCGCAGAAGAAGACTGGAAAGGGCAACGGTGCCCACAGCGCATACTACAGAATGAGCAGACAATCTCCAACCAGTGCGCTACAAAGAGCGCGAAGCCCACACCCTCATCCGGCTCGAGGTCGGGCATGGCATACCGCACTGTGCTGAAATCAGTTGTGTGATCCACACTGGTCCATCACCGCTAACACCCAGCTATCGCTGTTGCGTAACAACGCATCAGGTCCACGCAAATGGATCGGCACAACCCAGGTCGTAGTGCTCCCGAAGCCAGGGCCGCTATAACATGCTTGAGTCCGAATATCCGAATTGATCTCGTGAAACCGAGTACAAAGAAAAAAACCGGAGGTTTTGAGTCATGAAAAGAGAATCGATTTTGGTGGTAGAAGACGAAGACATCATGCGGGAATCGTTAGTTGACTGGTTTTCAAGCGAAGACCACAAAGTAGATGCCGCAGCTGACGGCGATAATGCACTGAAAGATATCGACCTTGAAGACTACGACGTGATGATAGTAGATCTTAAGCTACCAGGCCGCGACGGACTTTCAGTACTAAGTGAAGTCCGGGTGAAAAATCCCAAAACAAAAGTCATTATCATCACCGCTTACCCCTCGGTCGACACTGCGGTGGAGGCGATGCGCAGAGGCGCTGTCGATTACTTACCAAAGCCTTTTGAGATGGAGCGGCTTCAGACCTCGATGAGAATGACGCGCGACATTCAGTTAGTCGCGGCTCCGCCTGCTGAGATGCCTGTGCCCGTTGAAGTACCCCCAGTTGAAGAAGAGGTAGCGTCTCCCTGCATCTGGTATCAGGCCGAAGTAATCAAGAAACGCATGTGTAGTCTCGGATACCAGTGTAATTCTGCATGCACCTTTCATGCAGGCATGATGAAGAAAGAGAAGTTCCGCAGCGATCCAAGGATCAAACCTTTTCTCGACAAACTCAATACTCTTGCGGGAAAGAATCAATGCCGCTACACTATGAGCGGAGAAGTCTCTTTTCGTATCTGTCCGAACCTCTATCGCTGCGAGACGTGTGAGTTTGCCCAGATATGCCAGGATGAAGTAGATCGCCAACTTGCCATTAAGGCTGCTCGCCGAGACGCAAAAATGAAGGAAAGGTCCTATCGCTTTGTTAACTAGTTCCTGTTGCAGAAACAGGATTTGTCATTCCCGCGAAAGCGGGAATCCAGTTTCTTAGGCCTGGACCCCTGCTCCCCGCTTTTGCGGGGACAAGTTTACCCCTGCGAAGGCAGGGGTGACATTGCCGGTTTTTGTTTTCCGCAACAAGCACTAACTAAGAAGGGAATCATCGTGTTTAGATTCTGGCTGCAAACAATTAACAGAGTCAAGATAAATGGGTCGTAGACCGAAGACTGCTATTCTGGCAGGACACCAGATGGCCAGGGCAACAATCAGCAGATCCAGAACAGCGGGCTGAAGTATCTAACCATAATTACAACTTTGCTTACCAGTTGTCATCGTTTGAGTTAGGGTTGCGCATTTTGGTCGGTGTGATCAATGCGCGTAGGGCGCATCCGCTCGCCGACCTTTTTGAAGTGGGACAGCGCACTTTCGCGGTCGTCAAAGTCATTGTCGGTAAACAACAGAGCGGTCTGACCTATTAGAATTTGGTCTCCGTCGATCAGACCAGTTTCTTCAGTGATTCTGGCACCATTGACGAATACGCCATGTTTGCTCTTCATATCGACCACAGAGTACCGGTTTTTTTCTTTGTCAAAATGGATCTGCATGTGCTTGCGTGAGATGAGGTCATCGAGTACTTGGATCGGAAGTGATTCAGCTCGGCCGACCACATTCGTTCGCTGACCGAGCGGGTAATAGTCACCCTTTTGAGCCCCAGAGGTTAAAATTATAAAAGCCATTTTGAACTCCTCTAAAACGAGCCATTAAGTGTCGACACTGTTCATGACCACAGGCTTCCCAAGAACCACTATTCTGCACTTAGGAGTCACTGCTAATATGCTACGGACCGGTTGCAAGGGAGTCAAGCACTTTGTTTTGAATCCATAGGGTGCAAAGGTAATATGGCGCCGGCGGCATACGTCACTGTTTAGGTGTAGGCCCACTCAAGTCGATGCCAAGATGCGGCAAGAGGCTGCATTTGTTGTCCATTTGGCGAAACAAGGACGCTCCTTGGCCCAACATCATGCACAAAAGGAGGATGCAGGTCGGGACTTTGGAGCCAGGTGAGAATGGCGAAATGGCCATTAGGGCTCCGTAAGGTCGGTGCTGGGGCTGCTGCCGACGACACAAAATACGACAGCGTTGTGCCCGGTCCTTCATTCCTTCGTCCCACGGTCAATCCCTTTACTCCTTATTCCCGCGACGAATCCGTTCGCTCCTCCCACCGAGGAGCAGTCCTTTGTTTCGCAAGCGGGTGCCCCACCCCACAGGGAAATCACACGCACGCCGAGTTTGAGAGTTACAATCTCTGCTGCCCGCATCCGTGCGAGCAATACTCTACGGCGTGATCCTCCTCCATTGAGGCGCCCACTAAACCGATTCTTCTACCAAGTTGCGTGCTGTATGTCAAGCAAAAAATAGAAAAGAAGTGGGATGTTCCAAGGAACACCGTATCCGGCTGCGGACCGTATTCGACACCGCCAAATCCGGATACCTCCACACCAAATTCAGGGGCTATTGTCTTGGTACGTATCGCAATCCCGACACATGTACTCCCCACTCTATCGACACGAGTCACAGGCCCCGAGCGACGAGCCACAGAATACCCCCCCTACGCATTCACACATTGACACATTAAATTTATCTGGATTAACGGGCCGATAAGTGCTAAAAGAGAGGGCATATTTGGAACGTTAAGGGCCAAGTTATGACGTCAGACAAAATGAACATCACCAAGAAGCCGAATCTCCGTAACCCTCGGCTATTACTGGGTTTCTCGGGCTGGATGGACGGCGGCAACGTCTCCACGGCAACCATAAAGTGCCTTGTCGAAAACCTCGGAGCCGAGAAGTTTGCCGAGATAAAGCCCGAGGGCTTTTACATTTACAACTTCCCCGGCATGATGGAAGTGACCGCCCTATTCCGCCCCCACACGGAGATAAAGGACGGCCTAATCAAGTCCTTTGATGTGCCCAAAAACCATTTCTTCTATGCTGAAGAACAGGATCTCATATTATTTTTGGGCAAAGAACCCAACCTGCGGTGGCAAGAGTTCGCCGAATGTATCTTCTTACTTGCCAAGGAGTTCGGCGTCAAGATGATATATTTTATCGGTAGCGTTTCTGGCCTCGTGCCGCACACCCGCGAGCCGCGCCTTTTCTGCTCCGCTTCAGATGCGCAAATTAGAGAGACTCTCAAGCACTACGGCGTGAATTTCACCAACTATGAAGGCCCAGCCAGCATAATTACTTATCTCACAAGCACTTGCGGCAACTGGGACATGAGCATGGTAAGCCTTGTAGCCACGATCCCCGCTTACGTACAGGGCAATAACCCTAAGTGCGTAGAAGCCGTTGCAAGACGTCTGGCGGGCATCCTGGGTCTCCAAATGGAGCTCGATGACCTTAAGACTGGGAGCGACGAGTTCGAGAAGAGATTGAGCGAAGCTGTGCAAGAGCAGCCTGAATTAGCCGACAACATCCGTAAGCTGGAAGAGGACTATGACAACGAGATTTTCGATAGCGAGATGGGGGATTTGAAAAAATGGCTCCAACAGCAGGGAATCAGATTAGATTAGGTCCACCAGACTGGCCTGCGGGAGCAAAGATTCGTTACCCTGCAAAATAAGGCCTTTGAAGTAATGTACTCACAGCGGCGACAGCGTAAGGATGTCACTCGCCACGTATGTCGATCTTATCAGAGAAAAGTTTAGTGGAGGTTAGAGCCATGAAGGCAAAGAACGTAATATTGGTGGGAGTAATCGTTGAGCTGCTTTTAATCGGTCTTGTTCGGTCGGTGTCAGCTCAGGACGCCGTGACTTTCGAGAGAAAAACACCTATAGTAAAGGCATATCAGAAAACACATGACGCAGTAGTAAACATTTCCGGCGAACGCACAGTATCGACGTCGATCCGGCGTGGCTTTGACTGGCCAGACATGTTTGATCTGTGGGGGCCAAGATTCCGAAGGCAAGTGACAGTGCTCGGTTCCGGTGTAGTTGCCCATGAAGACGGCTACATCATCACGAACGCGCACGTGGTAAACGGTGCTGAAAAGATCAAGATAGTCCTCAGCGATGGGCGTGACTTCCCGGCGAGGATAATCAGCGCAGATGAAACGAGAGACTTAGCTGTTCTGACGATAGCAACTGACAAGAAATTGCCATTCATTCACCTCGGTCGAAGTCACGACCTAATGATAGGCGAAACCGTGATAGCAATCGGCAATCCATACGGCTATGCAAATACACTTACCAGCGGCGTGATAAGTGCCGTGGGCAGGGACATCGAGGTGACCGAAGGATTCTGGCTGCGCGGGCTTATTCAAACGGATGCTCCAATCAATCCCGGCAATAGCGGCGGGCCCCTGCTGAATATTAACGGTGACCTAATAGGAATCAATACGGCTATCAGAGCTGAGGCACAAAATATTGGCTTTGCCATACCTGTCGATGCGCTGGCGGACAACCTGACCCATATACTTATGCCGGAAAAGCTGCGTCGTGTTCGGCTGGGTTTGATAATGGGCAGGATGAAAACGACTGGCAAGTTCACCGGGTTGGTTGTTGACTCAGTAGTTAAGGGAAGTCCCGCAGACGAAAAAGGTATGGCTGCCGGCGACATGGTGCTTGAGATAGACGGCAAAGAGCTGACCGGGGTCGTCGACTTCTACGTTAAGATGATGCACAAAGAAATCGGAGAACCTATAACGATTAAATACGTTAAGCCTGAAGACCCGCGTCCTATCAGCCGGGCAGTCCAATTGACGATGGTCGCCAGGCCGCTGCCTGACGGCCGTGAGCTTTCCAAGGAATTCTTCCAAATGGAGATTTCAGAGCTGACCGACCGGGTTGCGCGAAGGTTCAATTTCGAACATGCTTATCCAATACTGATTATCACTGATGTAGAAAGAGGCGGCGTTGCTGCGCAGAAACGTCTTGAAAAAGGGGACCTTATTCTACAAATAAATAATGCCACGGTACGTAATGTGAAAGAGTTCTCGCTGGAGATGGAGAAGATTGCGGAAGGCGATGTTACAAAGCTGACAATTATGCGCATAAGCTTGGGAGTTTTTGGACAAGTGCAACGTCAATTCACGGTGCTGCTAAAAGCGCAAAGCAAGAAACCTCTTCGGTATCGACTTTGATAAGAGGGTGCGTACTGAAGGCAGACTCATTGAATGGTGAGTCCGCCAAGAGACGGCGGATCTTCAATAGTTAAATGGTAAGTTGTGAATTGGGGGATTCTCGATACTTGATGTGGATGCTCAATGCTTAAGAGGAAAGAACCCTGCAATGAATTGCGGGGCTAAATATTCTCGGTTCCGGGTGAATCCGGAAAATTGATGGCAGCGAACTGGCCGTGGTATCAGCCCTGACGTGGTTTGACCAAGGAATTTTGGCAGGGATGAAATATTCCCCAAAAGCCCATCGGGTTGCAGGGCTAAAACACATATTTTTTGTAATTATTTGCAATATTTTCGGACGCGGGCGCGTCTAACTAAGTGAGAGCAGGGGCAAGGATGTAAGGCTCTGAGCTTTCTGACATATCAATAACTGGAGGGGTTCCCAACGTAATTTTACTGGGGGCTACAAAAGGTATTTCGTTATGCAAGAATATAATGTCGGACTCGCCGAACGAGTTGCTGAGCGATTTTCTGCTCTTCCGGGATTCCGGTACTGCAATGGGTATACATTTCGAGCTACCGACTTAGGCAAGCAAGGTGTCAAAATAGAGTTGGGCCACGAGGACGATGTCGGCGCAGCGATCATATTGCCAGCCAAAGAAGTTGGCCAGTGTGGTAGATGGCTGCTCAAGACTCTCGCGCAAGATTGTCACGGCTTGCCTAAAGAGCTGCCTGATATTCTACAAAGGTTAAGTGGACAAAGAGGAGTTGAGCGCATTCTTGAGTGGGGCGACAAGAAGAAGATTAGGGATGCGCTCAAAGTCCTACGGAAACAATAGCGCTTTCAGCACGGCGGATTTGCACTACGCTTCAATATTGTCACTTCCGGTCACTGCGGCCCCGTACCACCATACGGGGTAACGTCCAGCGGGGATCCCGGTCAGGGTTCTTGTTGATCGCGCGCAAAGCCCGAGGCGAGAAAGTCCAGAAGCTGCCCTAACTTATCTGAAACGACACTACAAACGGAAGTCCTGCTACTTATTGGCTGACTTGGATCATATTCTTTGATTAGGCTGAAGTCAGAGGGATGTCTGCCAAGAGCTTGAACAAGTTCGGTTAGTGTAATGTCAGATGAAGAAAAAAGTAGGTATTTCCTCCCGGCAGGGTCAGCTACTACTGGAGTGCAATAAGTTGGTTCGTAAGCGCTTTTAGGAGCACGAATTGCGTATATTCGTGGATCATCAGATAGCCTGACGAGACAAAGGTCGCCTTTTTTAAGAGCTTCAGAAAGTTCATCTTCTGGTATGTTGGAACAATGAACTTGGACTATTTTCTTGCTGTCACGACGTTGGTATATAATTCGGCGATCTATTGACTCAGGTTTCGCCTTTTTTGTGCTGTCGGCAGCCTGGTATATAACTCGGCGACCTGTTGACTTAGGTTTTGCCTTGCGAGACCAAGGAGTACGAATCCTGGGGTATGGTTTTGAGACTTTTGGGACAGTAGGTGTTCTGTCCTGTCTAAGTGCTGGTGTGGGGCGCCGTATTACAGTAGCTACTCTGTCTTCTCTGGGCGTTGGTCTCGGCCTTGGCATTACAGTAAGTGGCCTGTCCACTCTGGGCAGCGGTCTCGGGCGTGGCATAACAATAACTCTTCGCTCTCTCTTAGGTGGTCGCTTGCTTGGTATACGAATTCCTCTTAATAGTATTTCAGCTTGTTCCGGTGGAAGCTGTTCGGCCAATTCGAGCATATATGGCTCGGGATTATAGGGGTCAGTTATCGGAGGTTGCTTAGGTTCGAAACGGCCGTATACAACCGACCACATTGGCATAATAAAGGCCACTACAAGTAAAGCGGAAATGTAATACTCTTTCGTCTTCATAATTTCACCTTTCAAAAAGGGCACCGTTATAGTGATAGTGTACTCCTTGAGCAGAATATCCTTACTCCGCCATTAATTGAGTATACACAACTCTGGGGCTGGGAATCAAGCAAAAAATGTGGCAAAACTGCATTCGTGGCCGAAATCTCGCAAACTTATCGGTAGGGAGAAGCAGATATCAAACAAATCAGCGACTTTTTTTCAGAGGTATATGACCGTATTTGAGGGGCAGATCAACCTGCATTTGGCTGATCAAGACCGTTCAATCATCCTTATCTCGGCTGCCCTAAATTCTTTTCCATTTGCCCTTTCGACGATTTCCAGCATAATACCATTTTGCAGAAGCCTTATTCATTAAAGTAAAGGAGTAGAAAATGAAAAAAGTGCTGTTACTAATTATCGCGATGTCTTTCGGATGTGGCCAGGCGCTCGCAATTACCGTGATGGGGCCGCCCACCGCTACACTTGAGCGAGGACAATTCGCCATCGTGCCGGAGTACTCGTATAGCGAGACTGATATCGAAAAAGAGAGGCGCGGGATCGACGATGTTACTCTAAACCTGCTTCTTTTGAGAATTGCTTACGGCTTCAGAGATGATGTGGAGTTATACGTCCGTGGTGGCACAGGAGGCGGCAGTCAATGGATCCCCATTACCCTCGGCGCTGGTGTCCGCTGTACTTTTACCGAGTACGCGGGTATTCCTTTGGGCGTGCTATTTCAGGCCCAGTGGCTGCCGGGCACCGAATTCTTCGCCGGCGACCTCGACCTGTACGAAATCCAGATAGCGGCCGGCCCCACGTACCGCGTCGACAGGTTCTATCTGTACGGCGGGCCTTTCTTGCATTTCTTGCGAGGTGAAGGAGAAAACAATTTTTTCAATACAGATTACGATGTCCACGAGGAATCAGTCTTCGGTGCTTATGTCGGAGTCGGTGCGGAGCTGACTGAGCATCTTGGTGTTCACGTTGAACTTCAGGCGACCGGTGGCGCCTATGGTTTCGGACCAGGCCTGCCCTGGAATTTCTGAGTGACAAGATTTGAATTACTTGCTTGATTCGGCCAAGTCTTTGCACGCGCCGGGCACAGCTCACAGAGGTCGGCCTGCCTGTGCTGCTGATGGAGATAGACCCTTAGGCAACCATTCTCGATTTAAGGGCCCGTTTTATGCAACGTTTTAGAGTGGACCAGAGCAGGTGTTTAACAATCCTCATTGCTATCTCTCTGGTCCTATCCATACCAACGAGCACGATACGCGCAGGAAGCCGGCGCACGCTCCTCGACTGTTCCCAAATTGAGGATGATGCGGAACGGCTGGCTTGCTATGACGAAATTCTCGGCCGCAAGTCTCACGAAGCCGCACCGGCTGTTGAGCAGCCTCAGGATAAGCGGCAATACACCGCCGGCAATGGTTCCTACCTCTCACAACTGTGGGACCTGGATGAGGATGCGCCGCGAGACAAATACGTCATCATGGCGCATCGGTCCAACTACATCCTGCCTCTCTCGTATAACAGCTCCCCAAACGCAGGTCCCATCCAGGAGGCTATCGGTCAGGATGTCCTCGAGAACGAGGTCAAGTTCCAAATAAGTCAGAAGATCAAGCTCTGGCAGGATGTCCTCGACAAGGATATGGACCTGTGGTTCGGCTATACCCAGAAGTCGTTTTGGCAGCTCTACAATTCTGAAGATTCTGCTCCATTCCGTGAGACCAACTATGAGCCGGAGTGTCTGCTGAATTTTCGCACCAATTTCCGCTTTCTAAGAATGGACGCCCGCAACGTAAATGTAGGCTTCAATCATCAATCCAACGGTCGCTCTGAGCCGCTCTCCAGGAGCTGGAACCGGATCGTCGCCAACATCGGTCTCGAGAAAGACAGCTTCACTATGCTCCTTAAGACCTGGTACCGCATCCCCGAGAGTAGAGACGAGGATGATAATCCGCATATTGACGAGTATATGGGCCCTGGTGAGATATGGGGATACTATTTCTGGAAGGGACATAGGTTCGGTGCGATGCTGCGTAATAACCTTAGATTCGGCCACAATCGGGGTGCCCTCCAGCTTGAATGGAGTTTTCCACTTGTGAAGAGAGTCAGTGGCTACATTCAGTACTTCACAGGCTATGGCGAAAGCATGGTCGATTATGACCACAGCGTTAATCGGATCAGCGCCGGCTTCATTCTGAGAGATTGGAATTGAATCCGGATAATATTTATAGATACCTCAACAGTTGCCTCCGCCTCAAAAGCATTTCTTGCAACGATTCTTGCCAGCGCCCTGCTCACAAAGCCGAAGATCGTTTAGCCGTCACCGCCACGGAGATGCAATACCCTTCTCCCCTCCGCCGCCCACGCAATACGAGTGACCCACGCTCGGCCCCGAGCCAAGCGAAGGATGAATCCTGCCTTGTTCCGGTTCGTGCCTTGGTGCTCCGGCAGGCTCCGCCCCGGCGAGTCGCCGAGACGAGTTAGCCTGTGCCCATATTGGTGTTAACTTGTGTCTCTGCGGGCGGGTATTTGTGTCTTTTCGTGGTCAATTCTTCCCTTCAAATCTGCAGGTGGTTTTGAGTTTTATATTTCTCACATTCGAATTTGGTTTCTATTTAGATATTCGAGATTAGAATTTCCTCTGAGTTCTCTGTGTCCTCTGTGGCTTGGAAGAAATCGCTTTACTCACAAGTCGTTGTGGGCACATCAAGGGTGTCAATCCAACTCACGCTCGATCTATTATGATGGCAATTGTCGCAAAGGCAAGAAAAATCCCACCAAACGCGGACTCAAAAAACAGGCCCAGCTCTCGTCGTTATGATAGCCTTTGGCCGCCTTAGTTCACCTTCTTCCCGGTCATGCTAACGCCGGACTGCTTCAAGGTCAGGCCCGTAACACGCCCGTCCTTGTCCTTCGTGAAGATAATATCCGCCTGGACCACCTTGAGGAAGAACTCCGTTTCCGACCGCGGGAATAGCTCGACCTTCGGCTGACCTGTCAACTGCGCATAGAGCCGGTCATCCTCTTTCGTCACCGTCACCTTTCCCACGTTCTCAATCTCATACTCACCCACGTACGCATCGTAGACGGACGGATCAACCTTGGCGACGGCCTCATCCTTCAGCTTGGGCGCCTCTATGGTCCGTCCCCCCTGCCGGTGAACCGCTCCTGTCACCTCTGCCTTCTCATTTCGGACGAAGGTTATCTGAGCATCGACCTCCTTCCAGAAAAACTCATTTTCCGAGCGCGGAAAGATCTCGGCCTGGCCCTGACCGCTCAATTGCGCCAACAGCCGGTCGCCCTTCCTCGTCACCGTCAGGACCATACTATTGCCGTAATCGTACCGCCCCACGTAGTCATCGTAAACCGTCGGATCAACCGTCTTGTCCTCTATAAAAGACGCCTGCTGGGCCATCTCCTCGAATAGGTATATCTCCGCGATGTGATGCGCGAACCCGGAAGGAGACAATTCGGGAATAGAAGGCAGACAATTCGCCAGTACCGTCACGGTGAGTTTCTTCTCCGGCAGTCGCATCAGGTGGCTGCTGAATCCATTAAGTCCTCCGCCGTGCGCGATCAGCTTCAACCCACGAATCTCTCCAATACTCCAACCATAGCCGTACCCACCACCCATACCCCTGGCAGTCTCTCCGTTGTTAAGCTTTGCAGGTGTAAACGCAGCCTTCAGGCTCGATTCTTTCACCACCTCTTTATTGAACAGAGCCTTGTTCCACCGATAAAGATCGCCAACCGTCGAATACAAGGCCCCCGCCCCTCCCGCGCGGGACATATCCCAATTCTGGGCCTTCTGGACCTTGCCGGCCACATAGGAATATCCCGTTGCCTCGTGGTCCAGGACAAGACTCCAGCGATGAATCCCCGTCTCCTTCATATTCAGCGGATCGAAAAACGTCTCCTTCAGGTAATCCCCCAGTGACTTGCCGCTGACCTTCTCCACGATATGGCCCAGAAGGAAGTACCCCGAGTTGCAGTAGCTCTGCTTCTCGCCGGGATCGAAGTCGAACTTGTCGTCCTTGAACGAGTCAACCAGCTCTTCCGTTGTAATCTCGACCGTGACGGTCTTCATGAAGTCCGGCTTGCCCGTGTAGCTGTGAATCCCCGAAGTGTGTGTCAACAGATGGTGAAGTGTCACCTCGTCGCCTCGCGGGTAGTCCGGCAGAAACTTGGACAGCTTGTCCTTCACGCTCAGCTTGCCCTCTTGCTGTAACTTCAGGATCGCCGCCGCCATGAACTGCTTACTGATTGACCCAATACGGAATTTCGTCTCCGGCGTGACTTCCGCGCGGTGTCCGATGTTCGCATATCCGTATCCGTTCTGATACAGAATCTCGCCGTCCTTCGCGACCAGCACCGCTGCCCCCGGATACTTCTCCTTGATCACACGCTCGAAGACCCAGTCGATGATCTTCTCCTTCGCGGGCATCTCCACGTCTGCGTCCGCCCCTTTCTCCACCAGTAGCTTAACTGCATCGGCTCGCCCCGCAATCTTGGCCATGTGCAAGGCCGTCACGCCCGGTCCGATCTTCCCATTCACGTCGACCCCGTGTTCCAGCAGCATTTCGACCGGATCCAGATGCCCGGTCCGGACCGATGAGATCAGCTTCTCGGTCAGCGCCTCCGGTCCCAGGCGCCGGCACGAGAACGCCCACTCTCCAGTTCCGTTCTGAATCTTCAGCACCAGATGGTTTGTGCCCTTGCGAAACGTTACCGGAACGAGGTCGCTGTCCCGCGTACACGGACGCTGTACCCAGTTCTCGTGAACGAGCTTTCCGTTCAGCCAGACCTTCACTGCGTCGTCGCTGCCGATGCCCAGAAGTACACGCTTCTCCTCGGCCATACGGACCCGAGCCCACGCATACGCCGTCACATATTCCTTCTGACCTAACGCCTGGGCCAGATCTACCACGTCATCCTCTGATGCCAGCGAAGCCCACTTGTACTCCTTCTCACCGATCCTGATCGTCGCGCTAAATCGCTCGACCGAGAACGGATCGGTGTCAAAGGCCTTCTTCCGTTCCTGCTCGTCCTTGGCAGCGGACTCCTCTGCAGATACAGGAACCGGACCCAGGATAAGCCATCGCGTCATGAACTCTCCCGGTCGCAGACCTCTGTACGTAGCCTTGCTCAGAATCGGCTTCGTGCGCGATCTGGCTGGCTTGTCCTTTGCCGCGAACCCAGGCAAACACAATGCGACAACTGTCAAAAACGCCAGCGAATACTTCCTCAAAGACATAACTCTACCTACCTTCCTTTACCTTCCGACGTATCGCCGGAGCATGGATGTGCCTTTTAAGACCCTCAATCGAAACCCCGCCCGACAAAGCCTCCCGCCGGGACATACAATCCGAATCCGGGGTCGGGATAGAAATATGGCGCGCGCAACCTTAGGTAG
>DAOWID010000071.1 GCA_030641115.1 Planctomycetota bacterium
CGCTCTGTCCAAACACGGCCCATCGAGCCTTACACCACACCAAAATCAATTTTTCCGTTGCCAAATCCACCTTCATCGTGGAAAGCCGTCTCTTATTCGACTCCATCCGTCGAAAATCTATTCATTTTGCAGGAGTCTTAAGAATAGTCAAAAACGCACATATATTTGTTCCATCTTTGGCTGCACTGTTAGCTGCTATTATAGCTTTATCTTCTACCAATCCCAAAAGAAGGAAGGCAAAAGTAAGTATCGTACAATCTCTCGATGAAGAAATAAAGCATCCCAAAGATGAAATGTCGGAAGACTTGAAAGAGTTTTATAAGGATTTCCCTGATCCGGTTGCATCTCATAGAGTTCAATTTACGATGACGAATGAATCGGATTTCACTTTGGAGAGGCCTACTCTCACTTTCAGAATTCCTGTTGATAAAAAACACCCCAGCAAGTATGAAGGAGAAAAAACTTGGTCCCGGCGGAGTTTCAATTCCAATCTATATAACTCGAGACAAGAGCTTCGCATACTGGAACTCGCAGATACATCCATACTTTCCAATAGCAATTTACCATATTGGAACGACAGAGATGATATAACTATTTGGATTAGGATGGTTCTTGATGATGGTGAGTTAAAACCGTTTGATGTTGAAGTGTCCGTTAATTGTGAAAATGCTGAGGGCGTAACTAAAAAAGTTAAAATAAAACCAAAAGAGTTGCTGAAGCTGAACTGGATAAGTTAAAATAAACTCCACGTAAAAGGCGGACTAAATAGAACCCTGGGTGAAACCCAGGGCTAAATATGAAGGGATGTGTGTGGCGAAAACACTGGGATACATGATTACCTTGACCACGTACGGCACGTGGCTGCAGGGCGATGAGCGCGGCTACGTAAGGAATGGAAAGATCTATCCTGGAAACAAAGTCTTGATACAAGCCAATAGACAATCACTACTACAAGGTGCAGTTAAGCTGTCGAGAGACCAACAACGACTGGTGCGAGAAGCCGTAATTAGGGAAGCAGAATCGCAAGGTCAACGTATATATGCCCTGTCTGTGCAGACCACGCACGTTCACATCGTTGCAGAGTATATTCCACAACCGATAAGCAAGATCGTCGCCTATTACAAGAAGGCTGCGCGACTTGCACTGAAGGCTATGGGTCACAATGGCAAGCTCTGGACAAGAGGATACGATAAAAGGTTCTGTTTCGACAAGGTGAGTTTGAGGCAGAGGATTAAGTATGTGCAGGGCCAGAACCCCGTGTAAAACACGGGGCTAATTAGAACGGAGTATTTAGCCTGTGGTTTTACCGCAGGTTTGGACTTCAGGTCGAAAAACAACAGCAAACATAATTGACAAAATAGCGATCAGTGGTTAGTGAATAGTAATTAATGGATAGATTGCTGCTTCCGCAGGAATGACGTGCCAAATACTAACGACTGACTGCAAGGAGAAGAGAATGGACCAAGGCAAGGCGATTAACATAACTGATACAGATTTTGACAGCCAGGTTTTGGAATCGGACGTTCCGGTGCTGGTGGATTTCTGGGCTGAATGGTGTGGACCCTGCCGAATGGCTGGGCCCGTGCTTGAAAAGATAGCTGAGCAATACGACGGAAGATTGAAGGTATGCAAGTTGAATGTTGATGAAGGACGCGAGACCGCTATTAAGTACGGCATTATGAGTATACCGACTTTGCATATTTTCAAAGATGGCCGGGTCGTAGACCAGATAATCGGTGTCACGCCAAATTATGAGTCGGATCTGAAGAAAAAGATAACGCCACACTTACAATAAACGGGACGCTTTAGATGAACGATGGTAGACACGATGTTATTATTGTGGGCGCCGGTCCAGCCGGTCTCGGAGCGGCTGTCTATACCTCTCGTGATAGGCTAAAAACATTGATACTCGAGAAATTCATGCCTGGCGGACAAATCGCCAACACGGACAGGATAGAGAACTATCCCGGCATCGAGCGAATTGGTGGCCCGAGCCTGATCGAGCAGATGCAAAAGCAGGTTGAGAATTTCGGCGCCGAGATAAAGACCGGCTGCGAAGTAGCCAACCTGGAGAAACTGCCGGACGGTAATATCGCTGTTTACTGTGACAAAGACAGATTCATCGCACGAGCCGTCATTCTTGCACCGGGCAGTAACTACCGAAAGCTTGGCATTCCCGGCGAAGAGGAATTCCGCAGCGCCGGCGCAGGCGTTAGCTACTGCGGGACGTGCGATGCCCCATTCTTTAGGGGTAAGCAGGTCGTTGCTGTCGGCGGCGGCAATACCGCGGTTGAAGAAACTCTGCATCTGGCCAAATTCGCTGATAAGGTGACAATGCTACACCGTCGAGATGAATTTCGAGCGGCCAAGGTTCTTGTCGAGGAGCTTTTGGAGAAGGTCAATGAGCCGAATTCAAATTTGATTGTGAAGTACAGCACCGTAGCAACCGCCATAGAGGGCGAAGGCAAGGTCCAGTCGATCAAATTGAAAAACGTTAAAAGCGGTCAGGAAGAAGGCTATCCCTGCGACGGAGTATTCATATTTATTGGTATGGAGCCCAACACTGATTTTTTGAAGGGCTTTGTGGGGCTGACCGAGAAAGGGTTCATCAAGTGTGACTGCGCGTATCTTCGAACCAGTGTACCGGGCGTTTTCGTGGCGGGCGACTGTAGGATAGGAGCAACTATGCAACTTGTCACAGCCGTCGCCGACGGCGTTATCGCTGCTATGACGCCGTCACCGACGGCGGTTACAAGCTGCATAGCTGCCCCTATCCTGCAGTCGCCGGCCACGAACACGCCGGGGACGTTTGTTCGCAGGTACGCGCAATCGCACTTGACAAATCCCCTGTCGGTCAACTCTACGAAGCCCTTAA
>DAOWID010000162.1 GCA_030641115.1 Planctomycetota bacterium
CACCAAACGCTGCAATAATCCCTGTCCTAACTGCTCCATTTTAGTCTTTACTGCTGCCTCCAGGGCTCCAAGGTCACCAGCAACGAGATTTAATTCTTCTGAATAAGCCGCTTGCAATTCTTTCAAGATTTTGGTATCCATAATATGTGCCCTCCATGGCAAAATAGTAGTTTGTAATATTTTTCCCTATTTTGCCTATCGGGAGGGCTTTTTTCTACCTACAAATATGACATGCACCCTGTTGGTCTTTTTCACGTTTTTTTTCTTGACATCACGGGCAAAGGCTCCATAATATATGCCGCTTTTTCATTTTGCCCCTGCTTTTTCCTCCCACCACCTCCTCAAGAGCAGGGGTGTTTCGTAAATTTGTCCAAACACAAGGGTTACAGCATTGGGACGTTGAGCTGGCACTTCTTAGGTCAGCCCTAAGCGTTCAGCTTCGACGTCCAGGCCGTAGCGTTTCATTTTTTTGTACAGTGTTGTGCGGTTTATCTGAAGTGCTCTGGCGGTCTCCTGCCTGTTCCAGTTGTTGGCTTCGAGTACCTGCCGGATCAGGTTTTTCTCCGGCTCCGCCCGCGCTTCCTTTAGGCTCATTGCCTTATATGCTTCTTGTTGGCGGTTTTGTTCTTCTTTGATTGAGTCCGGCAAATCTTCGCTGCCGACGAATTGATCTTTGCTCAGAAGAACCGCCCGCTCCATTACATTCTCCAGCTCGCGAACGTTGCCCGGCCATGAGTAGCGCTCCATATCCTCCATTGCCTCATCGGTAATACCGAGCTTTTCCTTTTTATGCTGCCCGCAGTACACCCGCAAGAAATGCTTTGCCAGCAGTGGAACATCGCCGACTCTATCGCACAAAGCCGGCAGCGTGATTGTCACGACATTTATCCGGTAGTACAGATCTTCCCGGAATCTGCCTTGCCGCACTTCGTTGGCTAAGTCACGGTTCGAAGCAACTATGATTCGCGTATCGACTGTTTTAGTCTTGTTACTGCCGACCGGCTCGAACTGCCTGTCTTCTAAGACTCGCAGCAGTTTAACCTGCAAAGCCGGTGAGGCGTTCGCAACTTCGTCGAGGAAAATTGTCCCTTCATCTGCAGCCAGAAACTTGCCGTCTTTATTGTTCACGGCACCTGTAAATGACCCTCTAACGTGGCCGAACAGCTCACTTTCCAGCAGTGTCTCCGGCAGTGCACCGCAGCTTACCTCTACGAAGGGCTTGTTACGTCGGCTGGAGCGGTAGTGTATTGCTCTTGCCAACATGCTTTTACCCGTGCCGGACGGACCAGCCATCAGTATTGTGGTATTGCTGTCGGCGACGGCATCGACAAGCTCGAAAATCTTCGCCATCTTGTAGTTGTGGCTGATTATGTTCTCCAGGCTGTATTTTTGTTCGAGCTGTAATCGCAACCTCTCATTTTCACTTATAAGTGACTGCTGCTTGACCGCTCTTTCCACAGCCAGTCGCAGCTCGTCATCAACGATTGGTTTCGTAAGATAATCGTAGGCGCCTTGCTTAATAGCCCTGACTGCGCTTTCGATCGTACCGTAGCCGGTTATGACTATGACGACCGTTTGAGGATGGTTCTTTCTGGCTGCATCTAATAGCTCGAAGCCGTCTCCGTCCGGCAAGTTGACATCCATTATCATCAGACAATAGCTCTGCTTTTGCAGTTTAGCCAGAGCACCCTTTACAGTTTCAGCTCCGCTGGTTTGGAATCCTTCAAGGGACAAAAACTCACATAACGAATCCAATATGATTCTATCGTCATCTACAACAAGGATGTTCTTTCCTGTCATACGCTATCCTTACTTGCTTCTCCAGATTCCTAAGGCTTCTGCAAAATCGAAGTTAGGCATACTTTGAAAAAAAGAAATTGTCTTTTGATTTTTTCTTTTCAAACTGTACTTTGTTCTGTAACAAACGGTCCGTTGATTATTTAGTATCTGTTGCGGAAAGCCGAAAGTGGCAATGTCACCCCTGCGAAAGTAGGGGTCTACGGCGAAAAAGCTGGATTCCTGCTTTCGCAGGAATGACAAATGCTGTTTCCGCAACAGGAACCAAATAATATATGCCTAACTTCGATTTTGCATAACTCTCCAGATTCCGGTTATGAATTGGCTTCCAAAGGCAAATATACAGTGAATATACTTCCGCCCTCGGGGGCATTCTCGGCAGTTATTCGCCCACGGCACCTTTCGAGTATGTCCCTGCAAATTGCCAAACCCAAACCTGTGCCTTTGTCTTTTGTCGTAAAGAACGGCTCGAACATGGTCTCTACGTTTTCAGCTAAAAAACCGCTTCCGGTGTCGCGGAACTTCACCACCGCCGTATTACCTGCGGCGACGCGCGTTGAGATCCGCAGCTCTCCGCCCTCCGGCATTGCGTCAAAGGCATTCTTAATTATGTTACAGAACACCTGAACTAAATTGCCGCTTCTGATTTGGGGCATGCTGGGAGTGTAGTTCCGTAATATCCGGATCTTAGAAGCCTCGGCTTTGGCATCCATTGTTTTTATGGCATCTTCTATGAGTTGCTCTACTGTGACATATTCCACCGATGTGTGAGCACTGCGGGAGAATTCCAGCAGTTCGCTTATGATTTGGACCATTCTCATAAGCCCTTGCCGGCACCGCGAGAGATACTCTCTCGGTTTTTCGAAACCTTCCGGTTCAATGCTTCTTATCGCAAGATTAATGTATCGCAGTATTCCATCGAGCGGGTCATTGAGCTCGTGAGCTACTTTCGAGGCGAGCTTTCCGAGCGTCGCTAACCTCTCGGCATTAGCCAATTGCTTCTGGGTATTGATGGTCTCGGTTATATCTTCGATTAGCATAGCGCCGCCGAGAATTCTCTGTCTCTTACCCTTTTTCAGCGGGACGCAGACGATTTGCAACCATCTTGTTGTATCGTTCACTGTGTAGCCGACGCTGTCAAACTTGCATGTTTTTCCCATTGATACAACGGACTTCAACTGTTGTGTCCAGTCAAGTCCCGGCGTGCTGGCGCCGTTGGTGCCTTTTGCCAATGACTGGTCAATGTAATCACCCAACTCGATCAGCTTGGCTGCTTGAGGATTGGCGTCGATAATCCTTAACCCAGGATCGAAAGCGATAACTCCGATACGCAACGATTGGACAATTGATTCGGCAACCAGCCCAAATCTCAGGTCGCTTTTTGAGCTGAGCATTTTTCGTGGGCTGTTGGTCTTGTCCGACTTTCCTGACTGTACTCTCCGAAGGGCTGACATATTTTAACTGTATAGCCTATTTTCTCTATTGTCAAGAGCGCGTGTTGCGAAAAAACAACATTCTGTTCTTTTTTTTCGGATCGAACGAACCATCTGTTTAATGAGAAACGTAACCGTTTATATAAAAAGAAGATGAGTTCTGCAAAATTGCGGGTTAGGCATATATTATTTAAGAAAATCCGTTTTTTGATTTTGTTAAATAATCGCTTAACTATTTGTTAAAGAACAACTTACTGTTTAACGAGAAAAAATCAAAAAACGTTTTTTTCTTGTCAGAGTATGCCTAACCTGCAATTTTGCAGAAGCCTTGTAAAAAGAAGGCAAAAACAGTGAGCGAGAATAGACATTCAGTCTGCGACGTCCACAACCAGCCATTTGCGTTGCCATTTGTAAACATCAAGAGCACGCGGAGGCTGAATCAAACGATACCGGCACGTCTATCTTGCTTAACCTCTTGCTAAGTAAACGCTTGTGAAAGTAAGGATGGGGTATTTCTGCGTCTGGTGGCTTGGAATGGATTTTGCTGTCCAACATGTAGCTACCATAAAGCCAAAAAGGACTTGTAGGCAACGGCTATGCAAGGAGGCATTCGATGGCCATGCCCGAAAGGCGGAAGCACAGGCGCCTGCCGATAAAGATTCCTTTATCGTGCAGCAAAGTCGGTTCAACAGCAGAGAAAGCCCGCAAGGGCCTGACCGTAAATGTGAGTCCTGGGGGGCTGTACTTTCAAACTCGAGCCGCCACATTTAAGGACGGCAGCTTGGTGAGAGTAGGATTGTCGATACCGCCGACCACGGGCGTGCTTGAATTGGGTGGCACAATTTCGAGTTTTGCAAAAGTCTTGAGAACTCACAGAATCCAGGACTCTCACACAAGCACCGTTTTATCTTCCAGCAAGTACGGCGTAGCTTTGGAATTCTGTCAGCCCCCGAAATTCTCTATGTAA
>DAOWID010000084.1 GCA_030641115.1 Planctomycetota bacterium
TAGTCAATAATAAATAATCAATTATAACTGGCTCACCTGCAAAGTCTCTACCGGCTTTAGCCTCGCTGCCAGCCACGTCGGTACCAGCGCACCTGCCAGACAGGCAACAATCGCTGAAAGGACAATCACCAACAAAACCTTCAGTTCGACCTGGTTCGGAATTTCACCTATAGCATAGATTGTCCTATCCCATAACTGAAACTTAAAATTCTTAAAAAGCCAGTCTTCTATCCCATTTATTTTCAGCAAGAACAACCAGCCGGCAAACGTGCCGAAGCAAGAGCCTAAAAGACCCACCAAGAAAGCAAAACCCAAAAATAGGATCATAATATTTGTGTTCGAGACGCCTATGCTTTTTAAGATGCCTATATCTTTGCTTTTATGGCTTATGAGCATATAAAAGACGACAAAGACAATAAAAACAGTTGTAATTCCCACAAGAGCAAACATCATTGTCAGCATTGCCTGTTCCTTCTCCATTGGCGCTATGAACGCACGTCTATAGTCTTTCCAGCTTTGCACTGTCACGTTCTCCAACAACCCTGCCTGGCTTTGGCCGGCCTTTTCTTCCTTAAATCTCTGCCAGAGCGAGGCGACTTCATCACACCCAGCTCGCAGTTTGACATTGGGCTTGAACTTCACATAGATGGCGTTCGCTCTCTTGAGGAACCCAGCCATACAAAGCAACTGGGCCTGATCAAACGGCAAGTAAATCATCGAGCTGTCTACTTTGGCTAAACCACTTTGGGAGGTGTCACTAAAATAGAAGGTTTTCGTATTGGCCGACCCAACGCCTGCCCTCGCCAAAGCACCTCTTGCAGTCAGTGGAAAACCGCTTATCGCAAGAGCTGCCTTGATGGGACTGGAACCATGCAGGTATCTGCCTTTCGGATCACGTTCCAGCCACCGGTCAATCCCTATCACGAAACCCAACAGGTTAGGGTCGTAGGTCGGAGCAAACGCGTCCACAAATTCATTCTTACGATAATGCAGGGTTCCGGCAAAGCCGGTAGCCATACTGTGCAAGGCTGGATCAATGCCCATCATTTCCAAACCGTAGTTGTCCTCTAAGCCGGCCGGGGTCACCAGTACGTAGCTCTTTATTACAGGCGAGACCGCTTCGACAAAATCCGCTTGTTTCAGCACATCTGCAAAATCTTCATAGTACACAAAGCCCACTAACGATTCAGTGCCAACAACGCAGTCTCCCACAAAACTGTGATTCTTCTGCGTGAAGCCGGTCACCAGGCCCGTCATAACCGTCATCACCACAACAACGATAAAGACACAAAGCGCGACCGCTAACACCGCAAAATACGTTATGCGGCGTTTCACTAAATACCTGATTGCAAGAATAATCTTGTACATAACTTAGGTGCTAAGAATCTTGAATATCGAATTTAGAATACTGAACCTCGAAGTTAGTTAGTTCCTGTTGTGGAAAGCCAAAACTGGCCATGTCACCCCTGCGAAAGCAGGGGTCTACACCGAAAAAGCTGGATTCCTGCTTTCGCAGGAATGACAAACGTTGTTTCCGCAACAGGAACTAATTACTCGACACTCGTTATTCATATCGTAGAATTTCCACCGGCTTTGTTCTTGCCGCGACAATCGCCGGTATCAGCGTCCCGATAGCTGCAGCTATAATTGCGAAAAGTACGATACGCAACGCCCAGATCCAGTCAACCTCATTAGGTATTCTGCTGAACATATACACGCTGCTTTTCCACAGCTTCAACCCAAAGATTACGCTTATCCTGTACTCGATAGCATTGATGTTCTCTGTAATCGCGTACCCAAGGACAGTTCCAATCCCTGAACCGACAATACCAATACACGCACCAAATCCAACGAAGACCCAAGCTACCGAGGTACTCGCCGCACCACAACTTTTTACTATTGCGATGTCTTTCTGTTTCAATCCTACAATCATATAGAATATGCAGAATATCAACACAATAACGCTAAAACTCACAACGCCGAATATCACTAACAAAACTCCCATTTGCTTTCTCAATTCAGCGATATACCGCCTTTGCAGATCTTTAGCAGTGCGGATAGTAGTCTGACTTATCAGGTATTGGGCCCAAGCAAGCTCTTTGGCAGCGAATGTCTGCCACACGCCCCAAATCTCCGCCAGTGCAACATCTGTTCGCACGTCATCAGCCAGTTTAATTTGAATTTCGTTGGCGAACTGGCCGTCCTCGTTTGGGTGCAGAGTTTTCTGCAATGCTTCTATGGGCAGATACGTAAATCTCTTGTCGAGATCATAGACGCCCGTCTCGACGATATCCACGATCGTAAATCCCAGGACCCTCCTCTTAAATTGCGGGTCGCGACCGTCTGCCCCGCTCACGGTTGAATCTTGCGCTTCTGTCACTGTCCCTGTAGTAAGGATTACCCGCTCGCCGAGTATCTCTTCGATGACGCGTTCATCATATTCATCCGTCTTCTCATTAGGCTCGGCTACCAAGCCGATCCCAACAAACCCGCCGACCCTGTCCACAAAGCCGGGGACTTCAAAAGATGGGTCCTCGTCAGATTCCCCTTGTTTGCGCAGGAACTGCTTAAAGCCTGTCACCTTTGCTCGGCGTCCCGGCTCAATCCCCCAGACTTTTACTGCACGCACCTGGCCTCTGCCTAAGTGCAGTAAGCCTTGAGCCGACAGAGTCGCCGTTGCCGCCTTTACAGCGCCCGTTTCCTCCAGGCGCTCAATTAACAGCGGGTACTTTGCAAATCTCGGTGCGGCCAGACTAACATCGCCCACCGCCTCAACTGCGCTCTGCTCCAGCGCGTTGATAAAACCGGTGAAGAGGCTGGCAACAACTATCAGCAGAGCGGTCGACAGCGCAACTGCCGCAATACTCAGAAGCACAATCTTTTTCTTGCGAAGGTATCTCAGCCAGAGAAATAATTTCAACATTGCATCAGCGTTAGTTTTTCTGGTTGTCCATATTTAGCCCCACGTTTTACGTGGGGTCCGGTTCTAATCCCTTACCGGTTTCAGAAGTGGAAACAGTATGACGTCGCGAATATTCAACGCCCCCGTCAAGACCATTACCAATCTGTCAATTCCAATACCGAGCCCCCCTGCCGGCGGCATACCGTATTTCAAGGCCGTTATAAAATCATCGTCCATTTTTGCCATCGACTCTTCCTGGCCGCGAAGCTGGATAAGGAAATTTTCGTATTGTTCGGCAGGATCATTTAACTCAGTGTACGCATTGGCCAATTCCATCTGTGCGATATACAGCTCGAATCGCTCGGCATATTTGGGGTCCTCTTTCTTACGTCTGGTTAGCGGACACAGTGCCGCCGGATAATCAATCACAAAGGTCGGAGAAACGAGCTTATCCTCAACGGTAGCACCGAACAGCTCATCAATAACGACCACATCATCCATCTGGGCTTCGTCCAACTCAAGCTCGGCGGCCTTCTTTCTG
This sequence comes from Planctomycetota bacterium, assembly GCA_030641115.1. Classification (GTDB taxonomy): domain Bacteria; phylum Planctomycetota; class Phycisphaerae; order Sedimentisphaerales; family Anaerobacaceae; genus DAOWID01. The sequence goes on from DAOWID010000084.1 coordinate 3,444, forward strand.
ACAGCCTTGATGTCGTCAATGTCACAGCCGCTATGTGTCTTTAGCAGCTCTGCGTACTGCACCCGCGGCCACGGTCGGCTAAAATCGACTTTCATATCCCCAAACTGTACCTGACTGCCCCGGCAATATTCTTCTACCAGCAGAGAAATAAGCTCCTCGGTCAAATCCATCATCACGTTGTAATCGCCATAGGCCTGATATAATTCCAGCATTGTAAATTCCGGATTGTGCTGCCGGCTGAGCCCCTCGTTCCGGAAATTTCGGTTTATCTCGAAGACCTTTTCCATTCCGCCGACCAGCAGTCTCTTTAGAAACAGCTCCGGCGCGATCCGTAAAAACAAATCCATATCCAGGCTGTTATGATGTGTCACGAAGGGTTTGGCTGCAGCCCCGCCGGCCCGCTGCTGCATCATCGGCGTCTCAACTTCCAGAAAACCGCGGTCCTGCAGAAACTTGCGAATAGTAGCAATGATGGCACTGCGCTTCTTGAACCGCTCCATCACTTCAGGATTGGCCCACAGGTCAACGAACCTGTACCGATACCGCAGGTCAATATCTGCCAGGCCGTGAAACTTCTCCGGCGGCTGGCGAAGACACTTGCTCAGAAGCGAAAGGTTATCGGCCCATATTGTAATCTCGCCTGTTTTGGTCTTGCCCAATTGACCTGAGGCGCCGATTACGTCACCAAGCTCAAGCAGCTTGGCAAGCTGCCATTGCACATCTGTTTCTTTCACCGCCGAGTCCGCAGAGCTCGCAGAAGAAGATTTCTTTTTATTTTTTTTAGTCTCCGCGGTCTCTGCGCCCTCTGCGGTTAATCTTTTTTTGCTCAAGCCAACCTGGATAGTCCCGCTCCTGTCGCGCAGCGTGAGGAAAATCAACTTCCCAATATCTCTGAGCAGTACAATTCTGCCCGCGCACTTGGCTTGTTGGGTTTCATCGCCCTGCTTAAATTTGCACTTGATGTCTTCGGCTGGCTCAGCCCCCTCATACCTGCCGCCATAAGGGTCAATGCCCAATTCCTTGATGCGGGACAGCTTCTGGTGCCTCTGTTGCTCGAATCTATCTACCCCGTTAGAAATCTTCCCTTCTTGCGCCATATTCTTGTAAATCCCTTCACAGAACCTATTGTGAACTTTCTGAGGGGGTTAATATCTTGAATTCCGCCAAGGTCACACATCTCAAAAGTCAAAAGTCAATTTACGTTTGAAACCGGAACGCCAGTCTCAATGAGCTTGGTCTTAATAAGCAGAACACCAACTGCCAACTGTGGATCCACCGCCAGAGTCTCTTCCGCCGTATGTCTTTTTAGCGATTCTTTGCTCTCGTCGCGGTCCGCCTGAACCAGTATGCTGTTATCCCTCTGAAGATTCAGCATGTTCTTGAGTTCCTCACTTGTTAATTTGATTTCCACATCTGGGGCAACCCCCCAATCCTTTGTGCCAGCTTTTTTCGCTGCATCCCGGCTCTTGACTCTTTGGCCGGAAGGCAAATGGTAATATGCCATCGTATATTTGAGTTGTCCGCCAGAGCGGAAATGTATTATCCCCTGCACGAGACCTTTACCGTGAGTCCTCTGACCTACCAAGACTGCACGCTCATGTTCCTTATCCGCCAACGCCCCTGCCACTATCTCTGAGCCACTGGCCGAGCTGGAATTTATCAGTACAACAAGCGGATAATCTGGATGCGTTCCCTTCTCATTTGCTACCTTCAAATCGCCTATCCTGCCAACCCCAGCCTGAGTTGTGACAATCAATCCGTCTCTGAGGAATTCGTCGGTTACGCCAACGGCACTCTCAAAAAGCCCGCCCGTGTTGAGTCGCAAATCCAAAATCAATCCCTTCAAGCCTTCCTTCTCGAGCGTGCTGAGCGCCTTTTCAAGGCCTGGAACGGTCTTGCCCGAAAAGCTCGTGATGCGGACGTAACCGATTTTGTCTTGCTGGTCAATCATATACAGCCAACCAGCATCTTCTGTCCTCTGCCAGCCGCGAATTGTCGGGACAGTTATTCTGTCTCTGGTTATGGTAATATCTCTGGTTTCGTCTTCGCCGGGTCGCCTTATGGTCAATATCACTTTCGTGCCTTTGGGACCGGTGATCTTTCGAACCGCACACATAAGGCTCATATCCTTTGTCTCAACACCATCCACGGCCTCAATTACATCCTCTGCATCGAGGCCGGCTCTGTACGCGGGCGTATCAGGCAGCAAGCTTGCGACTGTCAACAATCCCTTCGGCTTGCCAATTTCTATCCCGATACCCGTAAACTCATTGGTCATCATCTTCTCGAAATCCTGCACTTGCTTGGGCCAAACGATAACCGTATATGGATCAAGTGCGGACAGCGCCGCTTCTGCGAAATGCGCAATCAGTACTTGCTCAGACAATTTCACAGTTGTTGTGTTCAGCGCCAGCACCTTTTCAAAAATTTCTACAAACTTATCTTTACTGAACCCTATCAGTGACTGGCTAATTTCATCCGAAAGCGCTGCCAGAGCTGCTCCCCACGCCGTAAGCTCGTGGGTGTCAGGCGGCGAAAAAGAACTTTTGGAATCATCGCTTTGTGAATTTTCCGAAAATGATACCGCCATTACTTCCGCCAACAATTCACAACGCCTGATGGCTTTGCTCGCCATCTGGCCGTAATCCATAACGCTGACGTAACGGTAATTCAGCGCCTCGATTGCGTGAAGAAATATCTCTTTCTTGATCCCCTCATAGCGCTCTTCGTGTGTCTCACAGGGGCTGTCTTGAAAAGAGATTACAATAGCCGCCTTATCTATAAGCTGTTCGGCGTAATCTAAATACGCCTCATTGTTCGGATCACTTGCCAGCAGCCAATAGTAGCAATTCGTGTATGCATCAAGCCATTTGCCTTCTAACTCAAACTCGCCAGCCTTGTCTATCGTCCTTTGGAAGGTCTGCTTCACGAATGGTCTACCAAGAAGCTCACTTCTCTGTTGGTCGTCTGCAAGCGCACTGGCGTTGGCAATAACAGAAAGCACCGCAGAGATATCATTTACATCGTTTGCATCACTTATGTCGCTTACATCGTTTACATCGTTGGCATCACTTATGTGGCTTACATCGTTTACATCATTTGCATCTTCTTTGTGCGGTGCAGTTCGAAGTTTGTCCAGCTCATCCAATTGTTCCTGATATGCAGCCTCACGAGCTGACTCGCGCTGTTCGCTTATGTCCTTGTATTGCTGGACAATCTGCGCTAACTGGTTGAGCTGGGGTTGTGCAGTTGAGCCTGGGCTCGCGCTTAATTCGTGCTTGATCAGTTCACCGGCGGCATCGAAATCGCCCTGGCAGATTAGCTCGCTGGCTACTTCAACAACGCTGGCAGACGCTGACGAAGACTCTGATACGTCAGCAACGTTGGGTTCTGTTGATTCAGACTTGGCAACTTCGACAGGCGCACGTTTAGAAAAAAAGCCGTAACCAGCGGACCAACAGGACAGCATAAGAACACAAGAACACAAAAACGCCAACAGCAAAGCCGCTCCTGCGAATCTCGTCCGACGATGCCACGCTGATGGACCTGTAACTTGTGATTTATGGGCCTTATCTTCAGTTTCGAATAATGAGTTGCTTGATTTTTGTGACGACAAAGGACTGCTCCTTAAAAGGTTAAAAACTGAACTCTTGCAAAACTCTTGTTAAAGCGAAAAAGTTAACAAAACATTATACCCTACACCGATCAGATGTGAGTCCAAGCTCAATGTGGCCGGGCAAAAGTCTTAACTCTCAAACGTCGCCTTTCGCCTTACCCCGTCAGAAGCATGCTGTCTACTATCCAAGCTGCTGACAGGCGACTTCCAAGGGGGTGCGCTTGCTCACATGCACTCAGCCGCCTTGCCGGCACAGCCAAGAACGTGCAATTTGTGCTTCACCATTTCCTTGATAGCCTCTCTGCCCGGACCGAGGTATTTGCGCGGGTCGAACTCACGCGGAACTTCTGCAAAAACTTGCCTGATTTTTGCCGTCAGCGCCAGCCGTAAATCCGTATCAATGTTAACCTTGCAGATTGCCATCTTTGCAGCTTTGCTGACGGCCTCTTCCGGAACGCCCATTGCGTTGGGCATGTCGCCGCCGTACTTGTTAATAAGATCGACGAACTCCCTCAACACACTGCTTGAGCCGTGCATAACCAGCGGAAATCCAGGCAGTCTGTCTGCTATCTCCTGTATCACGTCGAAAGCGAGCTTCGGCTCGGTTTTGAACTTATAAGCGCCGTGACTCGTCCCACAAGCTACCGCCAGCGAATCGCAGCCGCTCTTTTCAACAAACTCCGCGGCCTGGTTCGGGTCAGCCAAGTGTTTGCGCACGTCCTCTACTCCAACAACGTCCTCTTCGATTCCGCCCAACTGGCCCAGTTCTGCTTCGACAACTACATCTCTGGCATGTGCGTATTCGACTACCTTCTTTGTCTCTGCAATGTTTTCTTCAAGCGGCAGCTTTGAAGCATCTATCATCACCGACGTAAAGCCGGCGTCCACGAATTGTCTGCACGTCTCAAAATTATCCCCATGGTCCAGGTTTATGGCGATCGGAATGTCCGGATTCTCCTCGACCACCACATCAATGATAGCTCTCAAATAGCTGATCTTCGCATATTTGCGTCCACCTCTGGAGACCTGCAGGATAAGCGGGGCCTTCTCTTCGGCCACACCATCTATAATACCCTGCGTGATTTCCATGTTGTTCACATTGAACGCACCGACCGCATAGCCATTTTTATAAGCCATCTCGAACATCTTTTTGGTATTCACCAACGGCATAGTGCTCTCCTTTACCAATCGACTATTTACTACTTGGTTCTTGTTGCGGAAACAGGATTTGTCATTCCCGCGAAAGCGGGAATCCAGTTTTTTGGCCCTGGCCCCCTGCTTTCGCAGGGGTGACATTAGCGGCTTTTGTTCTCCGCAACAAGTACGATTTATTATTTCCTATTCACTGTGTTCGCTGACTGCTGTCCTGATTTTTTTCGGCTTCTGTTCTCATTCTTTTCAATCGTCAATAATCAATAATAAATAATCAATTATAGCCGCCGCCCAGCTCCATGTACCTTCTCGGGCCAATCACCAGTTCCGGCACACCCGCGGGCCACAGACTAAATACTACTGAATGTTGGTCCAGCGACTCATCCGCGCTGTACGTAAGACCGAGGCATATCCTGTGATACCGCCTTATAAGCGTTACATCGCTGCGTATATTCGCACCGTAGTCGAAATCAAACTGCTGCGAGAACACCAACGTGTATCGCGGGTCAAGCACATAGGTAGCGGCAAACGTAAACGCATTCGAGCCCTTTTCGCCGAAACCACTATCGACACGCCTCAAATATCTACTGCCTATATAATAACCTAAATTGGGCCAGCGCAGGTGCGAAAAACCAATATTAAATTGCTGCACCACTCCACTTTGCATGTCAAAATTCATATCGGACAGTACCGCGGTCGTATCGCTCATGCGCCAGATATAGTCGGTGCTGAAATAATTGCGCCTCGGCCCAAATACATCGCTGCTGCGTCTATCCTTGGGCGGTGCCATCATGCTGTACCTATTTACGAGCGGGATATACGGTTTGTTCCAGATGAACCGGTCCGGCCCACCGGCGGTATCACCCGAATCATTTACCCACGTAACGTCCATATCCAGCCGCATCCAGTCAACGGTCCGCTGTTTACCCGCGGGGCCTCGCCTGGTCTGTAATCGCTGAGAAATACCCACGTTCAATGTATCACGCTGCTCCACAACCGAGTCGCTCTGAGCATAGCCGACGGCTGTCACGTGCGGCTTGATGACGTGCCGCAACTGGTTCAAATCCCAAAAACGCGATTTGGCATCGGGAAAAACCTTCCAATATGGTTGCGCTGATGCGCGCACGCCAGCTTCGCCGAGCCAGACTCCATCTTTGTCGTCCACAGTCGAGCCGTCGATATCCGTCTCAAAGCCGACACCGTCCTCGTACCCTAACGTCCCCGCCACAAAAGGCACGACTTTCGACTTGCCAAGCCTCACCGGCATATCGACCTCGTTCCTCGTCGATGCAAACGTGAAGAAATCTTCTGACATCGTGTCGTCCTCGGCCAGACGCTGACGGAATCGGCTGAGCTGGCTATCGCTGTAAAAGGTAAAGTTATCGTCAAGAAACGACTGACCCGTCCAGTGAAACTCCGCGCTGGGCAATTCTTCCACCTTATCAACAAAATCGTTCAGCCGCCATTTACCCAGCAAGGCTAATGCCCAGTTGTCTTCCAGCCGCTTCACGTGGACAATCGTTTCCTGCTCTTTGTCTGTGTTGAATTCACTGCGATAATACTGTTCTATGAAATTCGGATCAGATGCGTAACTGGCCTCGGTCGTAAACTGCCAGTTGTAAGGCAGGAACTGCCTGTGCTGCCAGCGGACCCGGCCACGAAGCTCACGCGGCGGCTCGAGGCCTCTTCGGCTGTCGTCCCTGCCAAGTCTGTCTTCACCGTGGTCGTCGATTATATAGCCTATCATCCTGCCGAAGTAATTCTCCCGTTCGTAGTTAATTTCCACGCCACTACCGGGCCCGCGCTTGCTGTAATAGTCCAGCGAAACGGTGCTCTCTGTTCCCTCTGGCTCGCGCAATCCTAACAGCCGGGCCAGATGCCATCGCGTCTCAAGCGATGTGCCCCACGTTCCGTCATGACCGGCATGCACGCCTTTGAGTGGAATATCAGGCCGCTGCAGATTACTGCGCACGGAAGGCCAATAGAAAATCGTCCTATCATACATCTTAAAACGCACATCACGCATCTGCACGTCATAACTACTATCGGAAATCCTGTCGCCTTGTTCGTCAATAGGGGTCGTATCCGTGATAATTACATTCGAAGCGTTGAGTGAAATCTGGGGCACATAGAATTCGCTGGTTGTCAAAGTGATATTATCAAACGCAAATTGATTCGCTGCGAGCTGTCTGAGTTTCGGTGCCCTGACATAGATCGGAATCCCACGGGACACATCGAAGTTTCTCATCACGACATTTGACGCCAGCGCCTTTTTTCGTTGGAAATCGTAGTATATTTCCTCGACCCGCGTTGTCCGCTGGCCTTGTGTCATCACGACCTCGCCGGACATATATATTGCTCTTATGGCGCCGCTGGTCAAAATATCTTCGACACTTGCTGCCTGCCGGGATTCTTGGTAGGCCTTTAAGGCTTCTTCGGAGTAGAATATGACCGCGTTATCAGCCTGCAACTCTACTAGTAGCAGCCGACCGGTTGTCTCATCAAGTTCCTGCCACGACATATAGATTCCGCCGATCGCCGTGACAATCTCTGCGTCCCTATCCAGCTCGAATTGCAGCGGGACCTCACCCACAGGCGCTATATTGACCGGATACCCGAAGCGAGGCTTTTTTTCTTTCGGCTCGGCAACTACTTTGGCGGGCTTTGCGGCAGCACAGGATTTGTCATTCCCGCGAAAGCGGGAATCCAGTTTTTTGGCCCTGGACCCCTGCTTTCGCAGGGGTGACATTGGCGGTTTCTCCGGTCCCACTTTTTCCTCTGCCTCCAGCCGGAACTCCGGCTCGACAGTCGTAACCGCCGCAAGAGCCTTTGTGTATAGCTCGAACCCACGAGGGTCGGCAACCTCCTTCTTATCCGCCGTCACAAAAACTTCGCCGCTAACACCGAACCGGACCACCGTCGCCTGACCATCCTCAATAGCTGTCTGGCGCAAATTGGCGGTTTCCGTGGTTTCGGCTTTCTTGACCGACACATTGCCCCGCAGATACATGCGACCTTCATAATCAAGACGAGCACTGTTACCGGATTCGGTTTTTATAGCCTCCAGCCACGCCACGGCGGTATCGCTGGTAAATAGACCAGCTCCTATCGACATCGAAAATCCGTCCCGGAACACCAGAACGTGGACGGCAGCGCGGCCGGTCCTTAGCTGATAGATTGTGAGCTCTCGCCCGGCCAAGTGCAGGTCCTGGCTAAGCCCACCCTGGCCGCCCGGCTGGACATCCGCCGCCTGGCGTCCTTCAGGAGAAACCAAGTCCTCTCGGCCCAGGATACCGGGCAAAGCCGGCTCACCCAGCAGAGCTAAGAAACCCAGAATAAGTAGTCCCTTACTTCGCATACTAATCTCGTATCGCGTGACTAAGAGCTCGCAGAATCCAAGCCGGTTCACACTTGACGAGATTATAGCCGCCTCGTCCCACAAAGCCAGCAAAAATCGCCCTCATAGGACGACTGAGATTGCTTCGGTCGCTTCGCTCCCTCGCAACGACAATGGCAGATAACACCTTTGCTTTGTGACGGCTTTCCTGGTATACTATTATTATCGGCCCAGAAAGGCTGAACAGTCAGGCGTGAGCGTTTCCACACAAAGACCATTGGAGGCAAGACATGGCCGAAGAATACCCCACTTCAGCAAAAGTATACCCGACCACAGAGCTTGGAAAGCTCAGCATTATTGATATGTTCGCCTACTTCGAAAAGCACGGTGCGATGCGAGTCTCAGATCTTCACATCAAAGTCGGCGCACCACCCACTTATCGCATCGACGGCAGCCTCGTAAAACTCAAAGGCTCAACCGTAACGACCCAGATAGCGAAGCAGCTTATCTACCCGCTTTTGAGTGAAAAGAACCGGTACACATTCCAGAACAAGAACAGCGTCGATTGCTCCTATCGATATGGCTCATTGCAGTTTCGAATAAACGTCTTTAGGGAAAACGATGGAATGGCTGCTGCAATACGAGCACTATCGCTGGATATTCCAAAAGTAGAAGAGATCGGCTTTCCAAATAATGTCTGGGAAGATATTATCAACCGCAAACATGGCCTCGTGCTAATGACCGGAATCACTGGCGCCGGCAAATCCACGACTATCGCGGCGCTAATTGGTCGAATCAGCGAAAAAAGTGCCTGCCGAATTATCACCGTCGAAGACCCCATTGAATACATCTTTCAGCAGAAATACTCCCTCATCTCGCAACGCGAGGTCGGAAGGGACGTTGAATCCTTTCACGACGGACTGAAGGAAATGATGCGAGAGGACCCTGACATAATATTTGTCGGGGAAATGCGGGACCCCGAGACGATAGCCATGACACTTATGGCTGCCGAGACCGGCCACCTGGTCTTCTCCACATTGCACACGAGAGACGCTACCGGCACGGTGACACGCGTCCTTGACTACTTTGAAGCCGGCCGGCAGGCAGAAGTCCGCAACCAGCTCTCACTTGGGCTCGCCTATATTATCAGCCAAAAGCTTGTCCCTAAAAAGGACGGAACCGGCAGGATTGTGGCGATGGAGATTCTCAACAATAACTACGCCTGCGCCAACTTGATACGCACCGGCAAAACAGAGCAGCTCTATTCACAACTGCAAACCAAGACTCGAAACAAGCTGGGTGAAAAAATGATGACGATGGAAAAACATCTGGCAATGCTGGTAAAACAAGACAAGGTTGACCTGCTGGAGGCAAAAAAATGGGCCAACAATATCAACGGCTTCGTTGACTGTATGCAGCACGATTAATTTCGCCGTGCGTCGTGCGTGACACGTATCGCACAGAAAAAATAGGCATGGTTCAAATAGCTCAGATTCTGGGTAACATTGATTTGTGGCTCCATAGTGGGTGGCAGCCTCAAATCCGAAGGATTTGGGGATGGTTACGCCGCTTTTGGAGCTTTGCCATCCCCAAGCTGCGCTTGAGGCTGCCACCCAGGATTCAACCATGCCTAAAAACAGGAGCCGTAATACCGAGGGCATAAATTGGCCGACTACCGCGTGAATCTTGACATCTTCGCAGGTCCTTTGGATTTGCTTTTGTATCTGGTCCGCAAGGAAGAGGTCGATATCTACGATATTCCCATCGCCAAAATAACCGACCAGTACATCCGCTACATCGAGATGCTCAAAAGCCTTGACATTGATTTGGCCGGTGACTTCTTGGTTATGGCCTCGACGTTGATGGAGATAAAATCGGTCATGCTGCTGCCGAAAGCAGAGCCCGATCAGTTGGACATTGATGATTTGACGGACCCCCGCACAGAGCTGATTCGTCAGCTTCTCGAATACAAGAAGTTCAAGGACGCCGCCAACCTGCTCAACGCCGCTGTGGGTAGGCACAAGGAACGTTTTGCGCGTCCCGACAGCATTATCGAACGATTGAAGCCTGATACCGAGCCCGAGCTCGACATAGACCAGGTGAGTGTCTGGGATCTGCTTGATGCCTTTGACTCTGTATGCAGGGCTACCGGCGTGGCTCGTGACATGAGTCACATCAAGGACGACACGCCCATCGATTTGTATCAAATAGAGATTTTGCACCGGTTGCAGACCGAAGGCCCGATGACCTTTGAACGCATCTTCGAGTCCAAGCCTAACCGCGTCGTAATGATAGGATTGTTCCTGGCGCTTTTGGAATTGATTCGAGAGAAGCTGATTTGGGCTAAGCAGCCGCGATCCTCGCCCAAGATTTACCTACAGTCCAAGACCGATGAACCCGCCGAACAGGCTGTGCGAAAAGCCATTCTTATAGTTGCCGAGATGAGCGGTGAGCTTTCTGCCCAAATCAGACAGCAAAAACCCGCCGAAGGCGGGCCCATTCCAATTGCCGAGATAACGCCCAAAGGCGGCCCGGCAGTCTCGCCTGATAGACAGAAAGAAGAGATAAAGCCTGCCAAAGAGCATTAGTGCAAAGCCGCGAATTAGTATTCGACGAACGTCCAGCGCAAATAGAGAGCACAGTCGCCGTGCAAGGTACGCCTCCGCTTAATTATGCGATGGTTCTTGACACACAACGTGCTAAGGGTCACAATATTGGTTTTTATGAATTCTTATAAGAAGGTGTAACGATAGTGTCACACAAGATTGTAGCAAAAGAACAACTCTCGCAGGATGTCTTCACTGCCGAGATTGAGGCGCCGCTTATAGCTCAGGCAAGAAAGCCGGGCCAATTTGTCATTGTCAGCATTAACAACGAGTATAGCGAGCGTATTCCTCTGACAATCGCCGGCGCCGACCCTCAAAAGGGGATTATCCGTCTGATCTGGCAGCGTGTCGGCAAAACCACCGCTGAATTGGCTGACCTGCAGCAGGGCGACGAGATTGCTAACGTCTCCGGACCGTTGGGTAAGCCTACACACATCGAAGATTTTGGTACCGTTGTCTGTGTAGGCGGCGGTATCGGCAACGCTCCGTTACTGCCTATCGCCAGGGCCCTAAAGAAAGCCGGCAACAAAGTCGTCAGCATTCTTGGAGCAAGAACAAAAGAGCTGCTCATCCTCGAAGATGAATTCGCCAAGATAAGTAACGAACTGATAGTCACCACAGACGACGGCTCGTACGGGCGAAAGGCCTTGGTGACCGAACCGCTAAAAGAAGTCTGTCAGGGCGAACAGAAGCCGGACCAGGCCTTTGTGATAGGGCCGGCCATAATGATGAAATTCTGTTGTGACGTGACCAAGCAATTCAATCTCCCCACACAAGTCTCGCTAAATACCATTATGGTTGATGGCACGGGCATGTGCGGCGGCTGCCGGGTCGAGGTTGATGGCAAGCCTAAATTCGTTTGCGTCGATGGGCCGGAGTTTGACGGTCACAAAGTGAACTTCGACTTGATGATGAAGAGATTAAATGCCTATAGAGAGCAGGAACAAAAGGCCCACGAACAGTATAAAAAACACCGATGCAAAATACCATGACAGATAAAGAAAGACAAAAATTCCTACAACAGCTACTGGACAAAAACAAAGCCGGCGAGCTAAAACCTGCTGATAGATTCAACATACCGCCTCAGGATATCCCTGAGCAAGACCCGATTGCCAGAAGAGCCAACGTCAACGAAGTAGCACTCGGCTATACTGAGACACATGCTCGACTCGAAGCGTTGCGCTGTCTCCAGTGCAAAAAGGCCCCCTGTATCAAGGGCTGTCCGGTGCAAATAGAGATAAGGGATTTTATTGCCGCCATTGTTGATGGTGACTACGGCAAAGCCTTGAATATCATCAAAGAGAACTCGCTACTGCCTGCCGTCTGTGGCCGGGTGTGCCCTCAGGAAGTCCAATGCCAGCAAACGTGTACTGTCGGCATAAAGTTCAAAGATCCCACCAAAGCCGTTTCCATCGGTCGGCTCGAAAGATTTGTCGCCGACCTCGGCGAGGACAATGACAGCATCCCTGCCGTCGCACCCGCCACCGGTATGAAAGTTGCCGTCATCGGCTCAGGTCCCGGCGGTATCGTGGCCGCAGCAGATACCAGAAGAGCAGGACACGACGTCACTATATTCGAGGCCTTTCATAAGACGGGCGGCGTGATGGTTTATGGAATCCCGGAATTCAGACTCCCCAAGGCCATCGTACAGGAAGAAATTGACGTCCTCAAAAAGATGGGTGTCAAGATTGTCACTAACTTCATTGTGGGCAGAACAAGAACGATAGAGCAATTGATGAAAGAGGACGGGTTCGATGCGGTCTATATCGGCGTTGGGGCAGGCTTGCCAAGATTTATGGGTATAGAAGGCGAGTCGCTCGTCGGCGTATATAGTGCCAACGAATACCTCACCCGCGTCAATCTTATGAAGGCCTACGACTTCGGCAAAGGCGCTGATACCCCGATAGCTATTTCAAAAAGGGTTGCCGTCGTTGGCGGCGGCAACGTCGCCATGGATTCAGCCAGAACAGCAGTCAGACTCGGTGCGGAAAAGGTCTATCTGGTCTACCGAAGGACGGAAAAGGAAATGCCCGCCCGAATTGAAGAGGTCCATCACGCAAAAGAAGAAGGTATCGAATTTCACATACTGCAAAGCCCGAAGCGAATAATTGGCGACGAGAACAGCCATGTCACCGCCATCGAGTGTCTGAAATACAAACTCGGCGAGCCGGATGAATCAGGCCGACGAAGGCCTATCCCCATCGAAGGTTCGGAGTTTACAATCGAGCTTGACACCGTAATCATAGCTATCGGCAATGCTGCAAACCCGCTCATTCGCCAGACAACGCCCGGCCTTGAGTTCAACAAGTGGGGAAATATTGTCGTTGATGAAAACTGCAAGACTTCATTGGAAGGTGTCTACGCCGGCGGAGACATAGTCTTAGGCGCCGCAACCGTAATCCTCGCAATGGGCCAGGGCCGAATCGCCGCAGCAGCAATAAATCAATACCTCGCAGGAGATAAGAAGACACGGCCCCTGTTTTCGCCGGGATGACAGTACTAAAACGCGTTGACGTAGATCAAAAATGACCGCATAGTCGTTCCTGCGAAGCCAGAGATCTACACTTGGCTTTATCTTCCACAGAGGTTTTCTTTCGCTAAATTGACTGTCGATTGCGCAGACTTGGAGCGGAGGTCGGGGATTCTACGGGCGCAGAACGCCTCTGAGGGCTACTCTGTGAAATTCTGCGGTCGGTTAGGCCATGTACCTATTGCTCAAAAGTAAATTCGTATTCCGTAGGGTCATATTCAAACATTTTGCCCGTGGCCAAATCGATTATTAAGCCAGGCCAGAACAATATATTTACCCAGTAAACTGGCTCAATCGATTTATTCAGACTAAGTGTTTGAGTGTCCTTTCCGTAGGATGCTTGTATAACATAATCCTTACCCCTTGGAATTGTCACCTGATAGGGTGTTTTTCCTTTATGAGGACCCACTCTTACATCTGCGCCTTCGGGTTTTGAATCAATGGAAATAGTCTGAGGGCCAGATGTAAATATGCTGCAGCAACCCTGAGTGAAAATTAACATTGCCAATAATGTACATACAACTGAGTTTTTCATAGTAAATACCTCCACGAAAAATACTTTTAATCTGACATTTCCCATATCAACCGTTCGCCTGCACAACCGTGATCCACTTAGATTATACCGGCACCGGCCAGGATTTGTCAATCGTGGCAACTACGGGATTTTGCCAAAAAAATAAAAAAATCTTCCCCTGGCGTTGTCCTATAAAAGCCCAGCTCACAAGCTCAAAACGGCGCATAATGCTCCAAAGCGTCGTTTCTGCCACCGTAGGAGCTATAAACGAATGCTCGGAACAAGAGAATCAATTTCAACGAGAGGATTGAAGAAGCTGACTTGCTTTATGGGCTCCGAATCCATGCCAGCTTGCCGAATCATTCAGCACTGATTGCTTGGATGAGGGCCTTGATGTAGCCGAAGGCAAATGCTAAGCCTTGAAGTTGGTCGGGGTCATCAGGATGCGCGGGTACGTGGTCCGGCATTACCATTCCAGAGTACCTTACTTCTTTAAGGACTTTCATCACTTTGAACATGTCGATATCGCCCTCGTCAGGATAGACTTCCTGAAAATTGTCACGTCTGCCACGTATGTTGCGGAAATGAACGTTGAATAATTTCTTGCGTTGGCCAAAGTGGCGGATCACATCCAATATCTCATCTGCAGAATTACGCAGGTTGCTCGCCACGGTGCCCACACAAAAGTTGAGCCCATGATAAGGGCTGGCTGAGGTTTCGACAAATCTCTCGAGCCCATCTACTGTGCCTAAGACACGTTGCACACCACGATAGGCCGCTGGTGGCACGCCTGGGTCATGCGGATGGCAGGCCATCTTGACCTTGTATTCCGCCGCGACTGGAATTACACGCTCTAAAAAATACGCAATTCGCTCCCAGAAAAGCTGTTCAGGAAACCGACCCGCGCGAGTCAATGACCTGTCTTTGGCTGCCTTGGCATACATCCATGTACTATAACTTGAACCTCCCCGTCCAGGCGTCCTGCCGGTCCTCAAGACGTCCAGAATGGTCATATTGTACTGTATCGCCGGGATGCCTGCTTCCGCTGCCATGCGAATTTGCCGGCAGGTCTGCTCGATCTGCCTATCACGATGGTCCTTATCGCCAAGTAGCGCAACAGAGCGCGGCATTCCAAGGGGCACCATGTCCAACGTAATGCTATTCGCTGCACATCGTTCTTTCAATGCGCGCAATCCGTCAGCCGACCACTCATGTGGATTCCCGCACACATGGTTGACGCCACACCGCTTATAGAATTGGAGCATTCTGTTAGTCGAGCTTCTCTGCGTGCCGACATACATCAGTGGTTTTTCAGATTTCACTGCATTCCTTGAGTCTTTGAAGGCTCCGCCGGCGGCTCTCCCTGTGGGCGGACCGAGTGTGACAAGAGCAGCAGCGCCCATTGTGTGGATGAACTGTCTTCTGGTAATCATATCTTCCCTTGCTCAAAGGCAAAAATCATCCTTGGTATGCCAAAAAGCAGAAAGGTCTTGAAACCGATCTTTTTCCAGAATACCTTGAAAAGAATATTGTCAATCATACCTGTCCAACTCTGCTGTTCTGTAGCTCTGTCCGTGATAGAATACATGTCTTTGCGGACATCGCTGCTTCAACTGGCATTTCCACTTGATGGGCTTGTGCGGCTTACAATGACGAAAATTCAGTCAACCACCGACAAATAAAAACCGCTAAAAGTAGAATTTCAGATTTACCCCAAGCACATTGCTGTCTTTCCAATCGCCACCGGGTTTGGTCGAGCGCCGGAGGTAGTAAACCTCGCCTTTTATAGCTTTTGACAACTTGATGGCGACTCCTGAATAAAGCCTGTTCTCATCGAAATCTTCCTCGTTGAAATGAATAAATACCTCTTCAGCCACATAAGGTTGTAGTCCAAGCCCCGTAAGCTCGACTGGTAATTTCACCATAAACTTGTTTCTGTATCGCCAAACATCCGCTTTGTTCTCTCTATCCCGATATTCCAATCTTGACCTGTCACTCATATCGAAACTGAACAGCTTGCCTTTTAGGGTAATATTCAGGTGTGGCCGATTTTCCCGCCTCCACTGGCCTTTGCTGTCTTTTTGGAACACCTGCCTGTAATTGGCTCCCACGTCTATCCAGTCCGCAAAACTTTTGTACACAAACCCCAAGTCCGAATGGTGATAATAAAGTTGCCCGGCATCATCCGCAAGCCTGAGTTCCTCTTCAAACGTAGCTTTCCAGTCTTTGTTAATATCCAAAGAGGCGTTCGCTGTGCTCCAGAATTGAAAATCTCCATCATCAAAAGCAAAACAAACCTCACTGGCGAATAAAACACTTGTTACCGTTAGAATAAGAAATGCCCGATTTTTTGCTTTCATTAACCAATTCTTTCAATACAAAAACCACATCCCCATTTTTTCCGTTCCTCTTCCACCTTAAAGATTATTTTCAAAACCTCCACTTAAGTATTGTCAAGCCGAAGATGCCCCAATATGCCAGCGCTCCCAAAAGCAAGGGAACTCTAACGCCTGGGTCAAGCTTTTTCACAACAGGAGATCTATGGAAGGTCAACAAAGTAGCAGCCAAAGCAATGACAAGCAGCGATGCCGCCGCGAAACTTATTGCCGGATAAAGCGCATTCAGTGCCGACTTGTCCAGCTCCAGCTTGCCGGCCAAAATCTTCTGAGCCGTCACAACACCTTTTGGGTCTGACAGCACATAAGGCCAATAGGGAATGCGCGAGCTCATTTTGAATATTGCTTTGATCAGATGAGCCGACGCCATTGTCGGAAGCAGTAGCAGGGCGAAGGTTTTGGCAATCGCTCCAAACGATGCCCTTGACAGTATCTTTGCCACAGCAACGACCGTCAGCAATAGAATCCCAGGAAACACAATAAACATAACGATGGCAGAGACCGAGCCTGCTACCGACCCCGTTATTCTCAGAGCACTAACCAGGTGCCTGGGAACCCACGTCAGGATTTCTTTGGAGACCTGCCATTCCGACAAGATTTCATAGACGACAAATCCACTTACCAGGAGAACGAATCCTACCTGCGCAGCTCGTAGCTCAATAGTACGGAAGAAATCAGCGAACGGCCATCTGATGGACCATCGCAAGTTATCATGAGGACACGCCTTTAGACACTGTGTGCACAGCAGGCAGTTTTGATTATTCTTAATTGTAGCTGGATATAGGTTGCTGGTACACGAACGGCTAACTACTCGGTAATGATTTTTCTTTACTATGCAATCTTTCGTTTTGCAGGCCTTACAGACGGCCCGATCGTCTGCCCGCCACTCGAATGGCGAGACAAGGGCGTATAAGCCAAGCAAGTGACCAACCGGACAAACGTAGCTGCAGAACGCCCGCTTCTCGTATATGAGGCTGACCAGGAGTGACACTGCAAGAAGCATTAACATGTAAAGGGCCATTCGTTGCGGTATGCGATGGATGGCGAAGGTATGAACTCCCAGAATCACAACCAGCGTGTAGAAGATAGTGATTACCCAACCGCTCCTGAAAAACCGCGGTATTTTTCTGCGCAGCCCTATGCGCCCCGCCAGATAGGCTATCAGTTCCATTGGACACACCATGCACCAAACGCGACCCAGTATAATTGCGGCAATGATGACCAGTGGCCACCAGTATGACCAGACCAAGAGGTTCGCCAAGTTTGTATTCCTAAGTATCTTGGCAAAGTCCATGTCATCTGTAGTCACGCGCAGGCCGCCTGCAATGAGCAGTCCAAATGCTGTCAACATAATCAACTGTGGCAGGATTGGGAACCAGCGAGAGGTGAGCAAGTTACGGATACAGCGAACATTCAGCAAATTCATTCTCATTTCCAGATGTTCCTAAATGACTTCATCCGTTTTTAGCATACGCGTTTGACAAACGGTTTCTTGTTTGGTATTATTCGCAATTCTGTGGTTTTTGGCAATTGTATAAATGAGTTAGAAGTTTAGAGTTGTTGTGTAAGTGGCACTGGATTCCAGGTTTTAGTCAGATGCAAGTTAAGCCCTTCAAAGCATTTAGGTTCAACGAAACAGTAGTTGGCGATGTGGCTAACTGTGTTGCTCCGCCCTATGATGTTATCAGCCCGTCCCAGCAACAGCATCTCCACGAAAAGAGCAAATATAATATCGTGCGGATAATCAAAGGCAAGACAAATGCTTGCGACCACGAAAACAACAATCAATACACAAGAGCTGCCAACTACCTCAATAGCTGGATAGAAAAAGGTGCCTTAAAACAGGACTCGGCCGAGACCATCTACGGCTACATCCAGGATTTCCGCTTGGCCGGCTCGCAATTTCAACGTCTCAGTTTCATTGCTTTGGCTCGGCTCGAGGAATTCGGCAAAACGGTCCGGCCTCACGAACAAATTATGAATGGGCCAATGCTCGACCGGCTCAGCCTCAAAAGAGCCACCACTGCCAGGTTCGGCCTGGTCTTTATGCTTTATGAAAACGAGCAAAAAATTGCAGACAAAATCATTGAAAACACCGGTACGCAGGAACCACTGATCGGCTTTGTCAATAGTCAAAACGTGCGCCACCGTCTCTTTGCAATAACTGCCGAAGAGGATATCGATGCAATAGCCAAAATGATGAGCGACAAAAGCTGCATTATAGCTGACGGTCATCACCGCTACACGACAGGACTAACTTACTCTAAAGAGAGCGCCAACCCGGCTGCCAAATATCAAATGCTTGCTTTTGCCAATACCTGCCAGGATGGATTGAGGATATTGGCTACCCACCGCCTCGTCGGCAATCTCGCAAACTTCAATATCGAGAAATTAGTCACGGGGCTCGGGGACAACTTTGAAGTTACGGAGTTTAAGTTCAATTCACACGAGGCCAAGATAGAAGCAAAGCAAGAGATGCTGGCGCAGATGAGAGGCGAATACGACACCGGCAAAAACGCATTTGGAATTTACAGCGGCACTGACGCCTTTTGCGTTGGAACCTTGAAAGACCACGGACTGATGGATGCAGTCGTGCCGGATAAAAGTCCAGCCTATAGGGTGCTCGATGTTTCTGTTCTGCACACGCTTATTCTGCAAAAGCTTTTGGGCATCGACGAAAAAAAGTTAGCCAAGGGTAAAAATGTTGAGTACGTGAAAGACACACCCACTGCAATTGACGATTCAATTTCGCAGGTGGACGCCGGGCAAAAACAAGCCGTCTTCTTTATGAATCCGGTAAAGATGGAGCAACTGAAGATGGTTACGGATGCCGGCGAACGAATGCCGCAAAAGTCAACGTACTTTTATCCAAAGATGTATACAGGCTTAACGATTCAAAAACTCTGACTTTTGCTATGCACCATTATTGGTCGCCATGCCTGGTTGGCAAAAACTGAACTTTTGTAAAACACTTGTAAAAACAACGACGCTCCCTATTTACATATTTACAACAAAGGTAAAGTTTCCCCCTCTTTTATGAAATCTACAACCAATGAGGAGGATTCTTGCCACTGTTTTAAAGACACAGGAACAATATCAAAGGCAAGCTCGAATTTTTCCACAAGTGTCCATTTTAATCCTTTAAGCATCTCAGCTTTTTGAAAGACATCTTTTTCGTTGAAATCCCGAGAGATTACGGCTATATCTATGTCGCTACCCTCTGTATAATTACCTTTGGTGCAAGAACCAAAGATGATTATTCTATCAACCATTATATTGCGGTCTTTAAGGAGATTGTTTATTAACTTTGCTGCTTCTCTAACTTCTGCTTCAGCCATTTCAATGCCTGCGAGCTTTTAATTTTATCCATTTTGTTCTCCGGAACCATTCTATATCTATTCTTTCGGAACGTCAAGATTTTACAGCATCGTTTCTCTTTCCAAACATTTTTGTAGTTTACGTTGGAATTTTGGTGTAAAATTCTGTCCTTAATTACAAGTAGTGCTCTGTTACTGGTGTTTAACAAGTTGTCATTGCGCACCTGATGCGGCGCGACAATGAGAAAAAGAAGGGAGACGATGTATGGTAGATTGGAAGAATCCGCCAAGATTATTCATTCCTGGTCCGGTGAAGGTCAATGAAGATGTCCTGCAGCAGCTTGCACGGCCAACATTGGGACATCGTGGCAAAGAATATGCCCAACTGCACGGTGAAACGACTGATATGCTCAAGAAGATCTTCTTCACAGACCAGAACGTTTTTCTCTCAACTTCCAGCGCGTCAGGTATTTGGGAAGCGGCCATTCGAAATTGTGTCGGCCTTGATGAGACGGTCCTTGCTACCTGCTGCGGCGCTTTCAGTGATAAGTGGGCGACAGTAGCCAAGAACTGTGGCAGGAACGTTGACGAATTGAAGGTGGAATGGGGCAAACCCATACTCCCAGAAATGATTGATGAAAAACTTGCTACGGGCAAATATGCGGCCATTACCCTTGTCTACAACGAGACAAGTACCGGCCTGACAAATCCGGTCGGCCAAATAAGCGAGATGATGAAAGAGAAGTATCCGGATGTCCTCGTCCTTGTCGATGCAGTCAGCGCAATGGTGGCGCTTCCTTTGCGCTTTGACGATCTCGGCTGGGATGTAGTATTCGCGTCTGTGCAGAAGGCCTTTGCGATTCCGCCGGGATTCGCAGTCGCTTTGGTTAGCAACAGGGCTTTAGAGAAAAGCAAGAACATTCCCGGCAGAGGCTACTACTTCAACTTCGAGCTCTGGGCCAAATCAGCCGAAAAGAGCCAAACGCTCGTGACGCCGAGCATCCCGCACGTCATGGCCCTGAATTACCAGTGCGAAAAGCTTCTCAAAGAGGGCATGGGAAATGTCTGGCAAAGACACAAGCAGATGGGTGAGTTTGTGCGTGCCTGGGCTAAGGAGAAGTTTGCCCTTTTCTGCGATGAGAAGTACGCCTCAAACACTCTCACAGCCGTCAAGAATACGCGAGGCATCAATGTTGCCGAAACCATAAATGCCATCCAGCAGAAGCACGATACGATTTTCGGGAATGGCTACGGTAAGCTAAAAGAAGAAACTTTCCGAATCGCTCACATGGGCGATATTACCCTTGACGAGCTAAGAGAGCTTCTTAGCTGGATAGACGACGAATTGGCTAAGGTCGCTGGCACCGCAGAAATATAGAGCAGCGAAGAGCCGCTCTCGTAGTCGAGATACAAAGCGTATGGACCTATCTGTTGTTATACCGGCTTTTGAGGAGAGCAACAAGATTGCCCGGGATGTTGAAGCGGTGGCAGCGTTTTTGAAGGATAATCATCTCGAAGGCCAGATCATAGTTGTCGATGACGGCAGCAGCGATGGAACCTGCGAAGTTGCGAAGCATGTTGAAGTTCCCTCAGGTGTCACTGTGAATGTTATCCGTTATGAGGACCACCGCGGCAAAGGCCACGCCGTCCGAACAGGCATGAAGCAGACTTCTGGTGAATATGTGATGTTTGCAGATAGTGGTGGCTGCGTGCCCTACGAAGATGTTTTGCGTGGTCTCGAGCTAATAAAAAGCGGAATGTGCGACATCGCGCACGGCTCAAGGAAGATGCGAGGATGTCACATCGAAAAGGCTCAAAGTTTGTACCGGCGAATTTGCTCAAAGTTGTTCCACTGGTTCGTTACTTGCTATATGAAGATCCCTTCCGAATTCACCGATACGCAATGCGGATTCAAGATATATCGCAGAGACGTCGCACGGCATTTGTACGGCGAATGTATTACCGACGGATTTGCATTCGACATCGAGATTATTTTGCGCGCTCAAAAAGAGCGGTATCGGATAAGAGAATTTCCTGTCGATTGGGCCTGCGATCCTGACAGTCGATTATCGCCGAGCCGAAGTTCTTGGCGTGTGTTATCTGAACTGATAACCATCAAGCGCGCCCTATCAGAAAAATGAGACTCCTGCTGTATTTCCGCAAAGAATAGTCCAGCGTCGTTTCAACCACCGACCTTATCCCAGAGCCCGAAACGCAGGATTTTGTCTTTTTGACGCTTTCTGTCCCCATCCTTCAGTAGAATCATAGCCAGTGCGTTCGGATGGCGCGAACAATACTGCTCGATTTCATCCGGACTCATAACCATAAAGGCTGTGGAAAGGGCATCAGCCGTCGCCGCGTCGTGGGCGCAGGCCCAGGCCGCACGTTTACCTTCAACCGGTTTAGCCGTGCGTGGGTCGATGATATGCTGGCCCTTCTGTAAGCCTGAGCCGCCCACTGCCTGATTCTCGATGTCAATACGAGCTATCGTTTGTCTGCCCACCTCGGGCGGACCGGGACTACTTAGCGTGAGAGGCCAGCCTTTTGTCCCCGGCGGCTTGTCAAGAGCCAAAACCGAGCTGAAGCCTCCATGAATCAGAGCGGTATCGATATCCCACTCGCGCAGCAGCTCAGCCATCTGATCGAGCGCATAGCCCTTACCGACGCCGCCCAGGTCAACCTGAACCGGGCTGGCCAGCAGCTCCACCGTATGCTGGGCTTGGTCCAATTTTATAAGGTGCATGCCGGTATGCTGGCGAGCGAGATTCAACTGTTTTCTCGAAGGAGTGCGCACTGTGTTGTCCTCGCTAAGCCAACAGGCCAGTAGTGACCCGATAGTGATATCGAAAGCTCCGTTGGTTTCGGCATAGATCCTTGCGCTGAGCTGCAAACATTCGAATGCAGCCGGTCCAATCCGCAAGGGCTGGTTGGTAGGGAGGTTATTGATTCGGGCGATGTCACTATTTTCGATGAACCGGCTAAGATCGCCTTCGAGTCGGTCAAGCTCATCGAAAGCCGCCGCTGCTGCCTGCTGAGCATAGCGAGTATCCTCATGTACGACCATGACCTCAAACGTCGTCGCCATAGCCTCGTGGGAAAAACGCTGCATCCCTGGGATTTCAGCGGAGCTGCTCTTAACGTAGGCGGCTTCCTGTTTCGGCTCAGTCACTTTTCCTTAGCCTTCTTGATTAGCTCATTCGGGTCCGGCCCTCTGTGCAGGCTCTCCCACAGGTCTTTTCTGACAAACCCCTTCAGTTTGACTTTTGGGCGTAGCCAAATGTAATAAGGCTCTTCAAAAAGATACAGATACATTTGACGCTCTTGCCGAGGGGTCTGCACGTAGAGCTTGTTAGTCAATTCGGCCTCAACAGTGGACGAAGCTATAATTAGCGGCGCTACGTCATCGGGCACATTGCGGCGCCAGCCGATACTTGTGAAATGGCGCAAATACCACGGAAGAGGCCAATAGTCATCGCCCGGACATATAACCTGAATCGGCAGGTTGTGACCATCTTCGTGCGCCTGGGCATACTGTTCCAGTTGCTCGGCTACAGTAAAGACCTCCGTAGTCGGATGAGCGTAAACGTATGGATTGCGGCTATCTGCATAATACTTGTAACTGCACAGATAAGTCTGCCAGCCCAAGTGAACGGAGGCTTCCAACAGCAGGCAAAGTACGATCAGGCGAGGTAAGATGTTCGGCACCAGTCTTACCAACGCCACAGCTCCGACCCCGGCAAGCAAAATCATACCGTGCAAAAACCCCAGCATACACCAGGGCGTCTTATAGCGGATAATAGAATACAGAAGGGTCATAGTGAGCGTGTAAAAGGCAATGAATCTGAGAAGATGAATATTAACGGCAGGCAAGCCTTTCTTAGTCAGTACGGCTATGAAGCCTGCCACCGACAGCACAACAATAAGGGCCTCACTCCAGATGGGCCCGTCAGCATACCGGAAATAGATGAGCATCTTGAGGTAATAATGCCAGGGATGCTCGTGCAGCTGGTTATTGCTGGCCCGGTCGAAGTAGGTTGCGTAGGTTCGGAAGGAATCCAAAATTCCGTCGGGATTGCTGAGAAATGATGAGTGGAATAGGCCTGAGACTGTTGCGCCGACCGCAACTACCGCAATGAAATGCAAGGGCTTTATCGCTCTGACGGTCTCGATGAGGGTTGAGCCGCGTTTTCGCTGTCGTATTAAGAGCGTAAGCCAGAGGGCCAGCAGCATCGAGCCAAAAGCAATTATGCATGTCTCTTTTGTTGCGTGCATCAGCCCAACGAATACGCCGGTCAATACAGCCCAGGCAGTGTTTTTATTCTGGGTATATCTGTAGCCGCAAGCGATTGCGCCAAAGGTGAAACAGACCAGCAGCATTTCCTGAATGTAGTAGCGGCTGTAAAAAACCATAGCCGGCGAGATAGCTGTCAGCACCGCAGCACAGACCGTGGCAGCGCCACCTAACCCATCAAACATGAACAAAAGCAGTAGCACCAACAGCACACCGAAGAAGACCGGCACAATCCGCAGGGTAAACTCAGTGACCTGCGTTAGCCTCGCAGCGCCGCTAACCTTGGCCGGCACCAAGGTCAAGTAATTAAGAGTAGGGCCGTGGTATTCGTTGGGCTCGTAGCGGTAAAACCCTTCCTCCAGCAACAAACGGAACTTCTCGGCGTGAACAGCCTCATCGCCGTGCATGGGACGCTGCCCAAGTTGTGGTGTGCGCACTGCCACGGCGATGATTGTCGCGGCCAAAATCAGGACGCAACATTTTTTGGGCCATCCCTGCCTCCGTGGGGACGAGTTTACCCCTGCGCAAGCAGGGGCAGACGAAGCGGAACCAAGCGGTTTCATCCTGCGGCTTTGCCGTAAACTGCCACTTCGATATAGTGGTTCATGTCGTTGCTTGTGTTGCCGTAGCTGTAAAGGCGGACATAGCGGCCCTGCGCGCCTTGGGCAAGGCAGTCAATGAGCTTACCTTCGGCAGTTTCGGTATAGTGCTTATCTTTGCCGACACCGAGACCAGCAGAGTTGTCGATGTCGTTATTGAACACAGTCTTAACGTTTGTTATGAAATCAGGGTCATCTGCAATCTGCACAACCACGTCATAGTAAACCACAGCCTGCTTGTGATAGTGCCATACGACGATGGCATATATTTCGTGCTTACCCTCCAAGTCGATAGTGACGTGCTGAAGGAACGGGCCATACTCCACGTAACTGCCATCGGCGGCTTCTTTATCGTCGTCGGTGATATACTCGGTCTCACCGATGATTGGCTCTTCATCGCTGGCCGTCACCGGCTTTCCCAGAGCCACGTTCGTCGTTCCGACCGGGGCCAAAAACGACGGGCGGGGCTTGCCCAGCGGCTCTTCGCGGTTGGGTACTTTCGTATCTTGAGGTGTCCCGACAAACATCGGCTTAGGCAGCTCAAGCTTGATGGGCACGAATCCCGGCTTGGCTTGCACTTCCGTGGGAGTCTCCTTGACCGTGTTGGGCTCCTCCGATACATCTGGGGGCTTCGGGACATCCGGCGCAGGTTTTTCCACATCGTTGGCATCGCCCTTGGGGCTTTCTTCGACCTGCTGCTGCGAGGGCTCGGGCGATGACTTTTTACACGAGAAAACAAAGCACAAAGACATCGCCAAGAGTAGCAGCACGCAGAGCTTCACAATCGAACTGAAACCTTCTCTCATCATTTCTTTTTTACCTCAAAAATCAAGAGTGTTACACAACTGACGACACTACATTCCATCAGCCAACTGCCCAGTTTTGAGCAGAACAATCTATATAGCAGGGACTCGGCGTGCCCGAATCCCTGCGCTATTCACCGGTCCATCGCCGTGACAAACGGTCACAGCGTTATTCCGTGCTCTTGTGCACCCTGCTTTTCTTACGCCTTTTCCTTGCTCGGCGCCTTTTGTGGTGCGCTCTCAGCCGGCGCCGCAGCCATTTCAAGCAGGTTCGACTCAAGCCCCGCCTTGGCAAGCACATAATACAGCACGGCACCGACAATGAACGCCGCCAGCGGTGCCGCTGGAATATTCGCAATTCCGACTAATGGCGCCATTCCAACGGCAAAGCCAACCACCCAGGAGATCCATCCGGCAAGGTTCCAACCAGCCCGAGGACCGGCCCACTTCTTGCCCGCCATAAGGTAATCAACCATCATCGCACCGCAGACCGGACCAAACGAAGCCCCGATAACCGTAAAAACACCCATGACGTCACCCGCCCAGCCTGTCACGGCGAGCAGAATACTAACAGCAGTTCCCGCGCCGACTGAAACAAAAGGATTGACCTTCGGCAGAGTCGTCTTGAAACTGTTCGCAGCTATAAACGACGAGAAGCACGCCGGCGGCAAGGCGGCAATGGCCAGCAGCAAACCCATTGTCTTGCCGGCACCCTCCGAGCCCATAACGGTGCCCATAAAACTTGGAGCTGCTGTGTCAAGACCTGCCCCGAGGCCTTTACCGAAAGCTCCGGCTGCGACCAGAATCGCCGCTCCGCCCGCAACGATAGCAGCAAGAGCAATACCAACGAGCCCACCCATACTCACATCTTTCTCGTCCTTGTTGTTCATGCCGAAGTCCACACCCGCTGCTCCGGCCGTTGCAAAGAATCCGACGATGTAGGTTATGCACAGGGCGATCACTCCGAGAGCGCTCAAGCCAACAGCTTCACCGCCCTGGGCAGCACCTGCTGCAACTAACTTCTCCGCCTCAAAGTCGCCTATTCCGCCCAGAGTCTTGGCGATCATTATGAGCAATATGATCAACGGAATCAGTGGAAGAAAAGTAGCTACCTTAGCAACGTACTGGATGCCTTTCAAGCCGATAAACGCTGCCCCGGCCGCCCAAAGAATGGCAATCACTATCTGGGCCGTTTGACTCCCCCCGAAAAGCGGTGCAAGCGCCATCGAGGCAAAATACGCATTGACACCAAGCCACCCGAATTGCAGTACTCCCATCAGGAAGCCCGGCATCAGAAAACCGCCTTGAACCCCATACGTCGAGGTCCCAACAACATAAAGCGGCAGCCCCGTCTTCAGCCCGAGAAGACCTGGAACCAGGTAGAACAGAAAGTGGCACAGAAGGGCAGCTACGACAAGCCCAAGAAGAGCCACGCCAATACCCTGGCCCAGCACACCGCCCGGGGCATCCGATCCACCACTGGCCATCTTGTTCCAGAACACGAACCACAGGAAAATACCTGCATACGTCGGTGCCGTGTTCTTGTACCAGGGAGCCCGGTTGTCCGCCGGATTCGGCTTGGCCATACTCACATAATCTGGAAGTACTCCATTACTCATAATCCGTTCTCCTAACTAAAATACCTTAATAACTCTCCCCGGCTTTTGCCGGGAACCTACCGGCGTATTCTTGCCAGGTCTATTCGCCGGGCCAACAGTATAGCTGACCGGATGACCTGCCGCCAGAGGAAAATCCTAATCTACGTTAGGGATTTCGATCCGCTTGCCGTCGTTCATCGCCGACTCATGGGCACAGATCCCAGTCATTGTCCAATTTGCAGCAGTCTTTGCGTCGGCTGCCGACTCGCGGTCCTCAACAATCGCGCGAATAAACTCATGGGTCAAATGTGGATGAGAGCCGCCGTGTCCTGCGCCTTGGATGAAGGAAGTGTGCTCGTGCTCTTCATCGTAGACGCCGTGCCCCGTGAAAGGAGCTATCTCTTTTGGCAGCAAGTGCCCGTAATCGGGGGCCTCGACTCTCTTTGCATCTTCATAGCCCGAGTACATCACCGGCCCTTCACCGGCAACTTGCTCCCATTCAAGTGAAAGCTTCGTGCCATATACGTCGAAACTTTCCCTGTACTGTCGAATTGTATCGAACAGTGACCTGGTTACTTCGCAGGCAAGGTCTGAGTCCTTGAGCTTAACTATAGCGGTTTCAACCGCAAATGGCGCATTGTATCGCTTGATGTAATCTTCACTAATTCGCCCTGAGCCGTGACAGACGAGCGACTCGGCTTGCTTTTTTGCGAGGCAGAGCAGGGGACTAACCGCATGGGTTGCGTAGTGCATAGGAGGAAAGCCATACCAGTACTCCGGCCAGCCCGGCAGCCCCATATTCTGCTGGTGTGAGCCCCTCAAGAACTGAATCTTGCCCAGCTTGCCGGAATCGACAAGCTCCTTCGCGTAGAGAAACTCGCGGGTATATACCGCTGTCTCCATCATCATATACACCTTGCCGGATTTGTTTCTTGCCTTGACAATGTCAAGACAGTCCTTGGTCGTCGTAGCCATTGGGACCGTGCACGCGGCATGTTTGCCGGCGTTCAAAGAGGCCAATGACATCCAGGCGTGGTCGGCAATCGGCGAAACGACATGGATGGCGTCCAGCTCGTCGATAGTTAGAAGGTCTTCAAATTTCGTGAAGCGCCTTTCGATTCCAAATTGGTCACCTATCTCGTTGAGGTGGTCCTCGGTTCTCTGGCAGATAGCATAACATTCAGCATCAGGGTGCTTCTGATAGATAGGGATGAACTCCGCTCCAAATCCGAGCCCGACCACCGCTACTTTTACCTTTTCCATTTGCATTTTCCCTTTGATAGATAATTAATGAGTTCTGCAAAATTGCAGGTTAGGCATATATTATTTAAGAAAATCCGTTTTTTGATTTTCTTAAGTAATCGCTTAACTATTTGTTAAAGAACAACTTACTGTTTAACAAGAAAAAACCAAAAACCGATTTTTTCTTGTCAAAGTATGCCTAACCTGCAATTTTGCAGAACTCCTGTAACAAATCACCAAACGAATTCCGAGCAAATATACCAAAACGGCTCACTTGGCCGCCATTTTCTTCGCCTGCGTAAGGATTGTCAAGTAAGTATGTATAATCACAAGCAATGCAAACAGCAGTGCGCAGTAGCGATGCACGCTGGCAAAAAACTCCTGCCAATGGGTTCCGAAAAGTGGAAACATGCACACAATAACCGATAGAGCCAGCGGCAGGACCAATAAGATAATCAGCCAGAAGCATACCTTCTGTGTCAGCTCGTGCTTTTCCGGCGCGGTCTCGTTGGCAGTTTTGCGCTGGAGAATTCTTTGCAGCCACGGCCAATACTTCTTATCGAGCCGGCAATTGTGTGCCCACATGACCGCCAAAACCGCAACACAAACTGCGAAAACAGGTGCCGCTGTTACATGTAACATCGACCAATAGCCCGAAATAGGCCTTGCGAACACTAATCGCGGGGCAAATCCGGTGACCAGTAACACCGTAAAGCAAAGCAGTGCCAGCAAATAGGCCAGCTTTCTCAAGACACCGATTAGGCTCGGCTTTTGTCGAGCTTTCTTGCTGCATAAGGCAGCCAATTTCGGACGAGAAGCCAGACAATGGATAGCGACACCAACTAACACGACCACAAAACACGTTATGGAAGCTGTGCGAAACATACCTTATGTATTCCTGAACAAAATTTAGTGATCGTTACCAACAAGTGCCTTGGCCACACAGGCCAGAGCTTTTAACGCATACAGCAGCAAGACTGCGGCCAGAATCGCACACGAGCCGAGGATCACGATTTTCAGCCAGGGGCGGAACACAAATGTGAAAGCGAACGCCTGGGTAAACAAAGTGTCGATGTTCTGGAATTCCACCATTTCCTTGACGGATTTGCGTTCGGATTCGAGGGGAGAATCAACTGCGACCTTGCCGAAAAAGAAAGGAGCATCGGTCGCGTGGCAATCTTCGCAGCGGCGCACGCCCAGTGACTGAGCAGCCGGCCTGACATTATGTGCCAGGGGCCACATATAAGGCTGAGCTGCCGGATGGTCTTGCACTTCAGAAAGCTGGCCCGCGTCATTGAGCTGATAGAGTTTACCGCCGCAAACGTAAACGGCTTTGCCTTCGACTCCCTTGTCCTTCTGCAGTGACGTCAGAGCCTCAGTTATAAGCTCGGCAGTCAAGGCCGGCCAATCACCGGACCGCGGGACCTTATCCGTGCCGATTACCATGCCAACAACATTCTGGACGGTCTCATAAACAATTGGTGTCACCTGCGCATCTTTCAACGTCCCCCAATAGGCAGGCCAGATCAGCTTATGAGCCCCGATCTTTCCATGCTCCTGCTTGGCTAAAACCGGGAACAAAATATGCGGCAGCACGTCAGGCGACCTGCTCGCCCCATGGACCCCCAAAGCGTGCGCCCGCGATGTCTTGCCGCGATAGGTCTTTTCTACCGGCCATGGCCCAGAGTGACAGGCTGTGCACGTTAGCTTCTCGAAGTGTATCGGCGGAATCCCAGGATGCTCCGGCACCGGTGCACCCAGACGCCCCGCCTGCGGAACCGATGAGGCCGTCCCCAAGTGACAACCTTCGCAAGTGGACGTGGCAGCCAGCTCATTCTCCGATACCTCTTGCTCGCCTTCGTATCCCCGCACAATGTCGTGGCCAAGACCGTTACGGTGGCAATCAACGCAAGTCATCCCCGCGGTCAAGTGGATATCCTCATCTGCCGCCCATTTCTCGTTGCCGTGCATGCCCACATTTACGTTGGAATGGCAGTAATAGCACCGTTCATTAGGCACCTTTCCAACGATGTGAAAAAGCACCTGATTCTTGTCGTCGAACGTGTCTTTGCGATATGTTGTAGAGATCGCCTTAGACATCAACGGGTCGTAGGTATCAGGCTGCCTCGCCGCCATGCCCTTGACCGAAGCAAACTCACACGCACCAGCCGCCGCCCAGCGGAGATTCTGACGGGCGATCTGGCTGGCATATTCGGCCTGGTCTTGGCCCGGATGAGCGTTATGGCATATCAGGCAGTTAATCTCCAGCTTGCCCGAAACAAACTGACGCATAATCTCATCGCTTTGAAGCTCTCCAACACCGCCGCCCGGCATGTGTCTGCCGAAAAAACGTGTCGTGAACTTAAAAGGCGTGATGCCGAGTTGCTCAGGACGAAAAGCTCCCGGCCACGGACGGTACGAAAGAGGAATCTGCAGAGCGATGCTCGCATCAGCGAGTATCCACGGCTGACCCGGCCGACCATGCTGCTCAGAAGGGCAATTCGGATCAGCCGCACTAAAATGCCACCCTTTGCTGATCGCCTTGTAGTTATGGCACCTGCCGCAAGTCTGACGCGTAGAAAATGGCTGCACCGGCTCATCATCGGCGGTTATGGTGGCTTCCTCTTCATCGTACAGGGCAATCAGATGTGCCGACGGTGACAGACTGCCGTCACTGACGTCGCCCAGAAGTTCCTGGGCAGTGGCAGCGTCACCGCATTGGACCCATCCGAACAGCAGGCAGCAAGCCACTGCGTATATCAATTGTTTTCTCAACGTGCGCCCAGTCCCTTTCTCAGACTCAAACAGCATCCACACACGTAGCCGTTCACGGGGTATGAGTCGCGTTTTTGGGGTCATTGCGAGGAGTTTACGACGAAGCAATCTAAAATGCAACGATTGAGATTGCCACGGCCCGCCAAAGGCGCACCTCGCAATGACATAAAACGGCACATTTGCCCCGTGAACAGTTGCCCACATACAAACCTATCACCAAAAAAGCACAATTTACACCTTAAACTCCTCCGGTGCAAACTCAACCTTCCTACCCTCTATTATTGCGTCGTTGGCCTTCAGCACGGCAACTGCCGTCTCGTATCCGACCTCGCCGGGGCAGTTCAGCTTCGCCTTACCCCGAATCGCATCAAAAAAGTTCTTCAGGTGAGGCTGATGAACGTGCTTCGTGCATCTCTGCAGAAGCGGATGTGGCCAGAGAACCTTGGTACCGCCAAGTACAAGAATTCTCTTATCCTTGCACACTGTAGGCAGCTCGAATTGCCCGCCAATCAGTTTCTGCCTGATGCAGTTGTTCCATCTCTTCATCACCGCATCATCGGACCTGGCGTAGTCCTCGATGCAGACCCAGCCATTATTTTCATCGGTGGCAAATTCCGATATCAACAACGTGCCGACGTCCCCCATAAACGTCTCGTAGTACTGGCCGTAGGTGCCCCAGCAGGTAGTGTTGAGAACCTGGTAAAACGCCCGCACACTACCTTGGTCGGTCTGGTAATCATAGATTGACATCACGTTTTCGTTGTGCTGGTAGTTGAAATAATCATTAGCGCCGCTGGCCAAAACCGACTTCGGCTTCACCTGGCCAAGAAACCAGTTGAAGACATCTATCTGATGCGACCCCAGATCACCCAGCGGACCACCGCCGAACTTCTCATACCAACGCCAGTTCACCAGCTCATCCATAGAGTCATAACCGTGCTTTTTCAGTGCTGCTTCATCCATCCATATCCTCTGGTTTGGCAAAGGAACCTTATGTGAGGACACGCTTCGGTTCCACTGGGCGTTAATGTTCAGCAGCTTTCCCAAGAGTCTGTGCTCACGAATGAGTTTCTCAGCGACCTGGTACCGTGGATTACTCCGCCGCTGATGGCCAATCTGCAAAAGCCTTTTCGTCTCTCTCGCTGTCTGCACCATCTTTTTGGCGTCTTGAAGGTTGTTCGACATTTCCTTTTCGCAGTACACGTGCAGCCCCGCTTTGAGGCAGGCAATAGTCATCGGGGCGTGCAGCCAATCGGGAGTGGTGATGATCGCCGCATGAAGGTACTTCTCCTTGGCGAGCATCTCTTCATAGCTCTCATACGCGGTGACATCGTGCTTCCTGGCGATCTTGAGTCTTCTGGAAATGTATTTCAGTTTGTACGGGAAGATATCGCAGACGGCCTTGAACCGAATGCCGTCTGTCTTATCCGTCCCGGTCTCAAAAATGGCGTCCATGAGTCGGCCGCACTGCACCCCCAAGCCGATCAGAGCCACGTTCATATTATCAACCTTACGGTTGTCGCTCTGGCCAAAAACTGCCGGATTTAGTACCAGACCTGCCCCTGCAGTCGCGGTCGATTTCAAGAATCTGCGACGGTCAACACAGTCACCCGCGCTTTCATTATGTTCTTTGTTATCTGTCACGACTCTGCCCAATGTCGTCATTAAGAATTTAGAGCCTATAACAAAATGAATATATGTTTGTGTCGTCATCCTGAGCGAAGCGAAGGATCTGGGTTACAGATGAGAACCTTCGTACTTTCTTTAGCCAGATTCTTCGCTTCACTCCGTTCCGCTCAGATCTGTCCTTGAGCAAAACGAAGGAATGACATTATTTGATTATGTTAGACGTTCTTAGCTCTTGCCCTGCGTAGGCTATTCTAAACCTCAAATTCGCCTGGTTTGAACTCGACCTTCCGGCCCGTTTCGACTGCTTCGTTGACCTTTAGTACGGTGACAGCCGTTTCGTATCCGATTTCCGCAGGGCAGTTGAGTTTCGCCTTGCCGCGAACGGCATCGAAGAAGTTCTCGAGGTGAGGCTGATGGTAGGGTTTGTCCATCGTCACCGGCAAATTGTACTGCGCCACCGGCACCGTCTCGCGCACATCGAGCAATGTCGCACCGGCTTCGGGCTTTTCTTCCTTCTTAGGGGGCTCGCTCAAGTAGCCCAGCTTGACCCATCTGGCCCACTCAGGTGCCGCCGGTTCCTGATACACATTACCCCTGCCGGCAGATTCCGATATCGCCAATGTCCCCTCATCACCCATGAACGTTTCAAAATATCCCTGGCTGCTGTTGGTCGTTATCGTCTGATAGAATGCTCTAATCGCTCCCTTCTTATTAGCTGCGTATTCGTAATCGTACTCATAAATGGCCATCACCGTATCGTACCACTCACGGCCGTCCCAGTAGTCAATGCCTCCGCTGGCCATGACGGATTTGGGAGTCGCACCGAGGAACCAGTTATATATGTCGATCTGGTGCGAGCCGAGATCCACGATGGGACCACCGCCGAGCCCCTTGTACCACCGCCAGTTCTTGAACTGCTGCATCGACTTGAATCCAAACTTGTCAAGCGTTGCCTGGTCGATGACGGCCTTTTTAGGCCAGAGCCTAAATTCGCACTTCGCTTTGCTGCGATTCCACTGTCCATTGATCGTCGTAATCCGCCCCAACAGCTTGGCCTCTTTGACTAACTTCTCGTAGCAGAATATATATCGCGGGTTGCTGCGACGCTGATGCCCAATCTGCAGCAGCTTTTTGGTTTGCCTGGCCGCCTCGACCATCTTGCGGGCGCCCTCGAGAGTGTTGGACATCTCCTTTTCACAATAGACGTCCAGGCCGGCCTTCAGACATGATACAGCGTGCTCAGCGTGCCAGAAATCCGGCGTGGCG
Source organism: Planctomycetota bacterium (assembly GCA_030641115.1). Taxonomy (GTDB): domain Bacteria; phylum Planctomycetota; class Phycisphaerae; order Sedimentisphaerales; family Anaerobacaceae; genus DAOWID01. Next base: position 37,115 of record DAOWID010000084.1, read on the forward strand.
ATTAGCACCGCATCGAGGTCTTTTTCCTTGTCCAGCATCTCTTTGTAGTCCAAATAGGTATTGTGCTCGTGCTTATACGCCTTCAGTGTGCGTGAGACCCGCCTTTGATTATAAGCCTCCCAGATGTCACATACCGCCTTGAAGCGAATGCCCGGCATCTTCAGGCAGGCTGTCATCAACACTTGTCCCTGTTCGCCTCCGCCGAGCAAGGCCACGTTTATGTCATCTACCTTGCTGCCGGCTGCTTGTCCCAAAATCGCCGGCGAAAATACCAAGCCCGCCCCTGCTGCCGCCGTAGAATGTAGGAAACTACGTCTGTTGATCTGTCTGTTATTCTTCTGCTCGTTCATTGTACTCTTGTTAACCTCACAAATTTAACAAATTGATTTTGACTCTACTCGTCTACATTATTGTCCCGTTGTTGGTTGCCGTCAAGGAGACGTTCTGCAATTTTTATTTAGGGGTCGTCATTGACAACTCTGGCAGCGTTAGCATCAACCATCGCTACAAGTATTATTGCGCCGCAGGCGGATATGTTACACAAGACAGCAGGAATAATCATACAAAATGCGTAACCGTTCACGGGGTAAATGTGCTGTTTTATGTCATTGCGAGGTCCGCCTTTGGCGGGCCGCGACAATCTCAATCTTTACATTTTAGATTGCGGAGCCTGTTGCGAGCGAAGCGAAGCAATCCCAGGATGCGAGTTTGCTTCGGCACTTTGTGCCTCGCAACCGTAAAACTCCTCGCAATGACCCCAAGAACGCAACTTATACGCCGTGAACGGTTACGGTTTTACTATGATATTGCGGAACGCCACGGGCCCGTGGTTGCCCTGGAACATAAGCGGCCCGGTAGCTGCTTCTCTGTCGCTCAGGGCGCCGCCCGTCAGGCCCGGCACTTCCAAGTTTTCGTGCAGTACCTTGCCGTTGAGCTCCACCTTGACGAATTTGGCGTTCTGAGTCTTCTTGTCGCCGGCGTCGAACCTGGGAGCTTGAAACTCAATGACGTATTTCTGCCACTCGCCCGGCTTCTTGCAGGCATTAACCGGCGGCGGACTGGCGCCGTAAATCGCTCCCATGTCACCCCGGCCCATCCTCACTCTGCCATAGCTGTCCAGCACCTGTATCTCGTATGCACCCATAACATAGATGCCGGAGTTCGAGCCCTTCGGTACCATAAGCTGCAGCTCGATGCGGCAATCGCCAAACGGCTTCTTGGAGTATATGTCGATGCTTTCGCCGTGGTGACTGACCAGATTGGCCATCGCGCCTTCACCTGCCTCAACCACTAACAACTTTGGATTGTCAGGTGACATGGCAGCTTTGCCAACCACCCATTTGCTATTTTTCTTATCGCCCTTGACTGCCCAATCGTTGAGGTCTTTGCCATTGAAAAGCAGCACAGCATCACCATATCTCGGCTTCAAGTGTCTGACGCGGATGTCCTTGAACTCAACAATCATCGGATCGCCGGCGTGAATCTGTAGTGCAAGAAGTCCCTCACGCGCAGCACCCTTGCGGTCCTTCGGATCATCGGGGTCAGTCACTCTGTCGTTGTCGATCAGTTCCATCGTCTGGTAGCCGTTGAGATAATGTATCAGATGGTTGCCCTGTGCAATGATGTGGTACTCGTTCCAGTCCTTCATTTTGTAGTAGTTGGCTTTCTTGAGGGCCTCCACGTCGGAGACCTTTCCGACTACGTTTTTGTTGCCGTTCTTATCGATGACCATAATGTCACCCACGTTGACGAGCCAGCCTCGCCCCGCCTCGTGGTAGAGAAAGCCGACCTTGCCCGGTGCGTTCTCGACTTCAGCTTGATAGCCTGAGATGCGCCACTTCTCGAATTCTTTGCTGCGGTACTGCACGCCGGAGTTGCCGTTCTGGATGCGGAAATTGAGCTTCAGCTCGAAGTCTTTCAGCTTGCCGCCACGCCAGATGCAGAAAGTATTGCCGCGAGCAGGGTTCTCTTTTGTCGTCTGACCACGAATCACCCCGTCCTTGACAGACCACAGACGCGGGTCACCGTCCCAGCCGGTCAGGTCTTTGCCGTTGAACAGTGAGACCCACTCCTGGGATGAATTTGAATTGCCTGCCAGTGCAGTCTGCTGGGAGCCGGTCATAAACGGCGCAAATGAATTGAAAGCCAATATCGTGACCACGAGAAGCGTCCCACTGCAAACGATGGATTTGTTGTTCTTATTTTTCATTCGTCGGTACCTCATTGCAATTAACCTTAGAATTCCTAACAAAATGAGATTGCTTCGCTTCGCTCGCAATGACATCCCATCATAGTCATTGCGAGGAGTCCGCCGAAGGTCCGCCTGTGGCGGAACGAAGCAATCTCATTGACGGTAGAGTATTGGCGTTTCATTTTGTCAGAGCCTCTTACTTAAATGATTTGATCTTAAGATTCTTGAACCATATTGGGTTGCCGTGGTACTGCAAGCCCAGGTGTCCTTCGCGCGGCATATCCTTGTAGGCGGTGCGGAACTTATTCCTGGTTCCCGGTGGATCAGGATTCTTGCCGGGCTCGGTCCAGCGATCCAGATCCATGTCGATGATATCTTCACCGTCGAGATTCACATAAATCTTATTGTCCAGACAGGTGATGATGTAGTGGTTCCACTGGCCGGGTTTTTTCGCAGCCATCTTCGAGGGCGAGAGACAGTCGTAAATGGCTCCGCATTGGCCGTGCTTTGACCCGTCGGTGGTGGCGTGAATTTGGACTTCAATAGCGGTGTTGATCCAGTTCCTTATACTGCCGGTGCGGATAAAGACACCACTGTTGCCCCTTTCGGGGACTTTGAAGTCAAGTTCGAGCGTGAAGTTGCCGTAGCGTTCTTTGGTCCAGATGTCGCCGTGACCATCAGGTGTGGGTGAAAGGACGCCATCTGCGTTAAAAGCCCAGGAGTCAGGCTCCATTACGGCATTCGAAAGGTCCTTCTTGAAGATGTCTTTGTACTCGGCGTCACTCAGCTCAGCTGCGGTCTTTCTAAAGAACTCCACACACTTCTTTATCTCCGGCATAGAGTTTAGCCAATTGTGTTCATACTCAATCGAGAACACGCCCTTGAAGTTCTGTCGGCTCAGCTCAGCCAGCATCGCCTTGGCATCACCGGCACCCGTGCCCCAAATCACATCGTGTGCCCCGCCTCCGACCTTATTGAGATCCTTAAAGTGCAGGCTGACGATCCGACCCCTGAGCTTTTTCAGGGCTTCGACCGGGTTAATACCGGAACGCATCCAGTGCCCCGTGTCCGCACATGCGCCGATCAGCTTACTGCGTCCTTCACAAACTTTCAGCACCGTGTCCGGACTCCAGTAGCGGGATGGCTTGGGATGATTGTGAATTGCCACTTTAATCTTATATTCCTTGCACAATTTCTCTATCAGGTCAAACGCGTCCTCCGGCGGCTCCGAAACAATCGTCTCAATCCCCATCTCTCTGGCAAAGTTGAATACATTTCGGCATTCCGCCTCGTTATTGGGCAATCCTACTACTCCGTAGTTCACCAGCTTCACACCGGCGTCTTGCAGCTTCCGCTTGACTTGAGTTTTTGCCGCCGCCGACATGTTGTGGTGGAACTTGACATCGCGTGTGTCCTTACTGAGCGTCTGGCCCGGATAGGCCTCGATGCAGCGCAGGCCGAGCGCCTTGTTCTTGTCTACCGCCTCAAAAAACGTAAAGCGGTTGAAGCTATAAGCCTGCATGCCAAGTCGCCAGTTCTCCTGGCTGTCAGCGTATGCTCTCGGCAAAAAGTTGATACAAACGGCAGACACCGCCAATGCAACAATAAACTTCGCTCTTGTGCTCATTTCTCTTTCTCCAATGGCTAAAATTTAGGTTAACTAGTTCCTGTTACGGAAACAGCATTCGTCATTCCTGCGAAAGCAGGAATCCAGCTTTTTCGCCGTAGACCCCTGCTCCCCGCTTCCGCGGGGACAAGTTTACACCTGCGAAAGCAGGTACAGGGGTGACA
>DAOWID010000257.1 GCA_030641115.1 Planctomycetota bacterium
ATTACAGAAAGCATTAAAGGCTTCTGCAAAATTGCAGGTTAGGCATACTTTGACAAGAAAAAATCGTTTTTTGATTTTTTCTTGTTAAATAGTAAGTTGTTCTTTAACAAATAGTTAAGCGATTATTTAAGAAAATCAAAAAACGGATTTTCTCAAATAATATATGCCTAACCTGCAATTTTGCAGAACTCAGAAAGCATTTATCGATGGACATGATGGGTCAGAACCGGTGGATTGCCCAGGGAGTATCTGATGCTGTTTAGAAAGAGACAGCAAGTAATAATTTGTATCGTAGCAGGACTCTTTGTGGCTGATTTTGTTCTGTTTGGATACTTGCCGTTAAAGAACAGACTCAAAGCTATAAAGCAGGCAAGAACCGCGCAGAACAGCGTCATTGCAAAAGCGGTGACACAGCGAGAGCGTCTGCCCGCAATTGGAAAGCAATTGCAGGGATTGCAGAGGGTAGTTACGGACTTTGAGGCGAACGTACCTGCGCAAAAATCCATTGGTGTTTTTTTGCAACAGATAGCTAACCTGATGAGCCAGTACAATCTGAGCGAACAAGTGGTCGCTCCCAGCAAGGAAATTAAGGGCGGCGGTTTGAATTGCATCCCGGTTGATGTGCAGTGTAAAGGCAAATTGGCACAGATATTCGAATTCTATAAACGTCTGCAAGATCTGGATAGGCTCGTTCGCATTGAGCAGGTGAGCCTGACGAACGATACTGACTTTGGTGGCCAAGTAAGCATGCAAACGATGGCGATCATTTATTACAGACCGCAAGGCGAGTCCAACAGAGTGTTCTCTGGAGCTTCTGAGAAGATATGAAGCGGAATGTGACAAATGCCGGTAGCGGTGTTAGTCAGCTTGTTAGCCGGTTGGCTGCGGAGAAGAAAAAGACCGTGTTAGCACTGGGCTTGATAGCTTTGATGGCCTTTATGTGGGTTAGGGTCCTCGGCAGAAAAGCGCCGGCGACTGCTAACGCAGCATCGGCGGCGCAGCACGTCGACTCGAAGGGCCAGTCCAATTCTCGGATAAAGATATCTTTTATCGAATTGCCAAAAGTCCCAGGCCGAAATGACGTAATGACGAGAGACTTTTTTGATCCAGTCGGCTGGCATGGCTTTATTAAAGATGGAGAAGGGCGAAACCAAGCTGGTAATGAAGTAAACGGCGTTTCGACAGATGCCAGTGGTGAAGTAATCATGCGAATTGCACAGAAACTGCAACTGGAGGCAATAGTGTTGGGCGAAAATCCCCGAGCCTTCATCAATGATAAGCTGCTGTCGGTGGGGGATAAGCTGCTCGTTAAGGATGGAGCTAACATGTATGAATGTGAAGTAGTTGAAATTCAAGAAAGGACGGTGTTCATAAGATGTAGAGAAGCGCAGATAAAGTTGGAACTTGGGCAGACGAGTGAAGTAACTGATTGAGTTGCAGTGGTGCGGTCGCTGATAACCACCGCCTTGCTGCAATCTCTTGCAACGTGGAGTTTTAACAAAGTAGGAGCTAACAATATGTATTACAGTAAGAATTCAAAGGGCGAAACGAGAGTGGCAAAGGGTTTGTTTGTAGGGTGTCTGATATTGCTTGTGATGGCGGCGACCGCACACGGGGGTGTCGCGCAGAAGCCAGCAGATACTCCTGTAGGCGTTGCTGAAGTGGGTGTTTTCGTAGATGGGCGGCTGTCGCTGATTGCCTTCGAGAAGGACACCACGATCAAGGATGCGATTCGGGTATTGGCGGCGCTATATAAGAAAAATATTGTGCCTTCGCCAAATATAACCGGCACACTGGGCTTTACCAGGCTAAGAGACGTCACATTTGAAGACGCTATGGAAGCGATCTTGGGTGAGAGCTTCAAATACGAGCGAAAGGGCAACCTGACCAAAGTATACACCAAAGAAGAATACGAGAAGATTATGGATGACCCGGAGCGAATGGTCTACGAGGTCTTTACCTTGTATTACATCTCCGCTGCTGAGGCGAAAAAGCTGATTACGCCGCTCAAGAGCAAAGCCGGTCTCATCGAAACCACCACCGCAGCCGTGACAGACTTTCCTACCGGTGAGTCCATAAGTACCGTTACAGGTGGCGGTGACACCCCGGCAATGCATGACATTGTGGTCGTCTACGACTTCCCTGAGAATCTTGAAGCGGTCCGTGAAGTGCTCGGCGAGGTTGATATCAGACCGAAGCAGGTCCTGATTGAGGCGACTATTTTGAGTGTCAGCCTCACCGAAGGCATGCAATTAGGTGTTGATTGGAGCACACTTGCAGGAGCCGTGTCCGGAGTAGGCAGTATGGTACGCGGGATGCCAGACTATTTGACGTCTGAGGGAACTTCTCAGGTGACTGGGAGCGGCGGTCTGACAATTGGTACCACGGAAGACGATGTGGGAGTGTTTATCAGGGCTTTGGAGGAGGTTACGGATATAACCGTTATGGCTAATCCGAAGATATTGGCCGTTAATAAACAGCTTGGCCAGGTGTATATCGGTGACAAGTTTGGCTACCGAGAAGGTGATACGTTTGACCCACAGGGCAACCGGGTGGAAGGCGAGGTGAAATTCCTCGATACAGGTACCAAGCTTTCCTTTAGACCATATATCGCCAATGATGGGTACATCCGAATGGACATCCATCCAAAAGACAGTGACGGCTCGGTGCCGGGCGGTATTCCCCAGGAAACTTCAGCCGAGCTGGTGACCAACATACTGGTCAAAGACGGTCAGACAATAATAATTGGAGGATTGTTCAGGGACAAAGTCACGACAAGCAGAACGCAGATACCGTTGCTTGGAAACCTGCCGATTATAGGAGCCGTATTCAGAGGAACGTCTGACAGTGTCGAGCGTCAGGAGGTAATGGTCCTGCTGACCCCGCATATTGTGGGAGAGCCGGGCGAGGTAGATGGCCTGGCACGGGCAGAAGATGTCCGTCGCAAGAGGTTTGGTGCAAAGGATACGCTGCAAGGTATAGGCAGAGGAAAACTGGCTGAGGAGTGTTACGCAAAAGCTGCGAAGCACTACATTGGAGGTGATCATGAAGCTGCGATGCGCCGGCTGAAGATTGCACTTACACTTCGCCCGACATATCTTGAAGCGATACGGCTGAAAGAAAGGATTATTGCGGAAACGGATCCGGATGAAGTGGAGAGATTGGAAAGGATTATCCTGGAGGACATTGACCGCCAGGAGGCTTCCAAGTGGCTCAGATGGTAGAGAACTGATTATTGATGACTGGCAAAAGCTAAGAATAATCAGTAATCAGTCGGATTGGAGTGGTTGGTGTGAAACTTGGAAGAAACTCATACGCTATAGTCGCAGCCATTGTGGCGTTCAGTCTGCTCGCGGCTGGTCTGGCCGAATGCCGGCAGTCCGGCATCGCAGCAGCCTGGCAAAGCTGGCGTGGCGCATTGCGTATAATCACATATTGCGCAGGGGCTGTGGGCGTGATTTGGCTCGGCTGGTGCTGGGTAAGACTGGCACGGGCAATCACGTCCATAGCCAGGCGGCTTAAAACAGAACAAGCACCCCATTTCGAACCAGAGGCTAATCCCGTAATACACGAATTGACCGGCGCGATTAACTACTGCCTTGAGGGTGACTCTAAGCTGATAGGGCAGCTTCAGGAGCAAGTCAAAGACCTGCAAATCCAAACTCAACTTTCGGAAAGGCAGAAGAGAAATACCGAGGCCATTATATACAGCCTCCGTGATGCCGTCATCGTTGTGGATGAGTTTGACAGGTTGTTGATGGCGAATGAGGCGGCTGCCGGACTATTCAATTTCGATTTCAAAAGTGCCCGGCACAAACCTATTGGCGAGCTGATAGACGCAAGTAAAAGCAAATTTGCGGATTTCATGCGCCAGAGCAGACAGAGTAAGGTCGAGGCGAAGAGACGGGAACTTGAGTTTACAGAGGACGCCAGGCCAAAAACCTTCGATTGCATTGTGTCGTGCGTCCATGACCAGAATCAGGATGTTTGTGGGCTTGTTGCCGTGCTGCACGATATCACGCGCGAGAAAGAAATATCGCGGATGAAAAATGATTTTGTGAGTCATGTCTCGCACGAGTTGAAAACGCCTCTTGCTTCTATCACAGCCTATTCGGAAATGCTTGTTGACGGTGAAGCTGATGATGACCAGACGAGAAAGGAGTTTTATTCCGTAATTCAGAATCAGGCGACGAGACTGAACCGCTTGATCGAAGACATCCTCAATATTTCGCGAATTGAGTCCGGGCTGACAAAGATAGAGAAGAAACCTGTCAGCTTGACAATACTGATAGAAGAACAGTTGCAGATGATAAGAAACTACGCTGAAGAAAAGAACATTGAAGTTGTCACACAGAAGCCTATTGTCTACGATCAGGTGTATGCAGATAAGGACATGATCTCACAGGTCATTGTCAATCTGCTCAGCAATGCAGTCAAATACACTCCGAGCGGTGGGACCGTGAAGGTTGAGACTGTAGTCGATGAGATTGCGCGCGTGGCGCAAGTTACTGTGACTGATACGGGGGTGGGGATTCCAAGAGATGAAATCGAGCATGTGTTTGATAAGTTCTACAGGGTTGGGGCAAACAAGAGTCAGGCGAAAGGGACCGGCTTGGGGCTCAATCTTGTCAAACAGATAATCGAAAAGGTTCACGGCGGCCGGGTGTTTGTTGTCAGTGAGCCTGGAGTAGGAAGCACCTTTGGTTTTGAGGTGCCTTTGGCGACCAGAGAAGCCGTCAAAGTAGTATGAAAAGAAGAGCAGCCGACGGATCGAGAAGAATCGTACGCTAAATCTTAGCCTTTTGGGGAGGTACAACAATGGCGACAAAGAAAGTTTTGGTGGCGGATGACGAGGTCCACATCATTCACGTTGTGGCAATAAAGCTTCGCAATAACGGGTATGGGGTAATTACAGCCGATAACGGCGCTGAGGCCTTTGAGCTGGCTTGTGCGGAGAAGCCGGATATTGTCGTTACGGATTATCAAATGCCGCGTATGACAGGCTTGGAACTTGTCGAGAGACTTAGACAGTGCGAGCAAACAAAAGACATACCGGTGATTATGTTGACTGCCAGAAACTTCGCTATCTCGCAACAGCAGCAGGAGGAGTTGCAGATATCGGAGTGCATTAGCAAGCCTTTCAGCCCCAAAGAATTGTTGGGCAACATCGAAGATGTGCTACATCAGCAGGCGGTGAATCAAGCAATCTAATGACGAATTGAGGGGTGGTCGGACATATGTTAGATACAACGAGCAAGACTCTAAGCCCGTCACAGCTACGTGAGCTGAAGAGGTTTGGCAGCAGGATAAACAAACTCGGTGCTAATTTTGCAGTCTGCACGGGTGATGGCGAACTTATCCTGCTGTGCGAAGGCGGCAGATTCACGTCGGCCAGGGAGCAGTTGATCGAGGTAGGCCTGCGAGCGTTGAATCAGGAAGGCGGTCTGATGCAACAAGGGCCTGACATCCCGGTGGAGATAGGCTCCGGCGATAGTAGCGGCGCGCGGGTGTGCCGATTTGGCGAGGAGAATCTGATTCTGGTTACTGTTTTGAACCGCGGTAGCCCAGCCATTTGCACGGCTTTGATTGACTTGGGTGATAGTGCTCTGCAAAGCGTGCATAGCCCGCATCGCCGTGTGCGTTACGAGACATCCGATCGGATTCTAAGCGAGATGCTCGGCCTTTTCGCAGAGGATTTTCGCGCTACGTGCAGGGCCAAAGAACATATTGAGATGATCAGCGCGGAACTGGCCCAAACATACGAGGAACTTGTGCTGCTTCACAAGCTCAGCACAAATATGAAGGTCACCGAAGCCGACGCCAACTTTCTGCAAATGGCTTGTGACAGCTTAACCGAGATTGTTTCGGTAGAAGGTGTCGCGATACTATTGGAAAAGACCGTAGAGGAAGAAAGTAGACTGGTTCTGGCTGCTGGGTGGGGCTTGATAGATGTAGACGACCGAATGGCAGCTATCTTGCACACCCGGCTGGCTGACGAAATAGGCAGTGGAAAAGAAGCCCTGCTGGATAGCGAAGTGGATTCGGCTTTCAAATATGATTGGCCGGACAATATACAGAGTATTATCGCAGTGCCTCTTTACGGGAAAGACAAGGCGGATTCACGTTTTGAGCACAGTACTGTAAACGGCAGCCGCATAATAGGACTGATGGTTGCCATAAACAAAGTCGACAAGCAGGATTTTGACAGCACCGACGTAAAGCTGTTCAACTCCGTGGCCAACGGATGCGCCGTGTTTGTCGAGAATGGCAGACTCTTCAACGACCTGAAAGAACTATTCATAGGTTCGTTAAAGGCACTGACAAGCAGTATTGATGCGAAAGATGAGTATACACGCGGCCATTCGGAAAGGGTCGCGTTCATCTCGCGTTGGGTCGCCGAGAGGTTCGCTGAGAAAGAGCCCTTGGAACAAGATCTGATAAACAAGATTTATTTAGCTGGATTGCTGCATGATATCGGAAAAATAGGGATAGACGAAGCCGTGCTCCGCAAGGAGGGTAAGCTGACCGGAAGTGAGTTCGATTGCATAAAAACTCACCCGTCGATAGGAGCCAGCATCTTGGGTGCAATAAAACAGATGCGTGACATTGTTCCCGGCGTATTGTGCCACCACGAGCGCATAGACGGCAAAGGATATCCCCAAGGCTTGTCGGGCGAGCAGATACCGCTGACAGGCAAAATCGTTGGGCTGGCAGATAGTTTTGATGCGATGATATCAAAACGAACCTATAGAGAGGCAAGAACCATCGCCGAAGCGCTCGAAGAGATACGGAAAGGATTAGGCACCCAGTTCGATGAGAAGGTTGCTACAGTATTTCTTAACAGCGATGTTTACCAGCTCTGGGAGATCATCCAGAAGAGTTTCGGCGAAGTTCACAGAGACGGCAATTTTTCAGAATACGGCACCGCTGCCGTGGGGACACTAATCGGATGAGAGTTCGAACGCAAGATTACAACGGCGTTACGGTTATTGAACTGCAGGGCGAGCTGGACAGCGATTTCGTCGGACTGCTTCAGGATACCATCACCGACATACTCGCGAAGCATAATGCCGGTATCGTGCTTGATATGAGCGCCGTAGGATTTGTTGATAGTGAGGGGTTGGAGCTGCTGTTGTGGGTGCGGGACTATTGTAATCAGAACAAGACCCAGCTCAGGTTGGCAGGCCTTGATGAAAACTGCACGAAGATTCTGGAAATCACCCGACTTGAAAACGAATTTGACCACTACGCTGAGCTTGCTGAGGCGGTAAAGAGTTTTGTATAAAAAATCAAAAGTTAAAATGGAAAACGCAAAATTAAGGAAGTCATTGGCGCTTCGCGGCAATTCCACAATTTTGATTTTTGAATATTGGTATTTGATATCTTACATGTTATGACTCAGGTAGCCGTAGAAAACAAGAACCAGCTTGGCCAGTTGTTGATTGCCCGTGGCATTGTGACGGATGAGCAGGTCGAGCAGGCCCTCACCGAACAGCGAGAAAAAGGCCATCGCAAACTGCTTGGTGAGCTCCTGGTTGAGATGGGTTATTGCACGGAGAATCAAATAGCCTCAGCGCTGGCTCAGAGCTACGGCGTTCCGTATGCGCAGGTCAATCCTAAGCTGTGTGACACAAAGGTGCTTGAGATCTTGCCCAGAGAATTTCTCGAGGAGTACATCGTTTTGCCGCTATTTAAGGTCCATGACGTCCTTACGGTGGCGGTGAGCGAGCCGACAAATGTATTCTTGATAGATGAAATAGGGCGGACAAGTGGCTGCAAGGTCCAGATAGTCTGTTCGACTGCTAAAGATATCAAGGCCACGCTACAGACGTATTTGCCGGCTGCCAATGTCTTTGTCATTGACGAGATTATTGATGAACAGGGGCTGGAAGATTTTACGCTAATAGAAAATATCGCACAGGACATAGGCAATCTCGAGGAGGTAGCAGGCCAGTCGCCGGTTGTTAAATTGGTCAACTACTTGCTTTATAACGCTGTGCGAGAAAATGCCAGTGACATCCATATTGAGCCGGATGATAAGAAACTCCGCATTCGGTACCGGGTTGACGGCAAGCTGTACGAAAAGATGGGTCCACCGCATCAGATGCATCCGGCGATAGTCTCTCGCGTAAAGATTATGGCTGAACTCGATATTGCCCAGCGGCGTCTGCCGCAGGACGGCGGAATCCACGTGTTGGTGGAGGGCAGGCCGGTCGATTTGCGCGTGTCGGTTATGCCAGGCAACTTTGGCGAAAAGGTAGTCATCAGGGTTATAGACCCACAAAAGGTTCTTTTCAATCTTGAGTCGCTCGGTTTTACCTACGAGAATCTCCGCCGCCTCAGAGAGGTAATACAATCTCCAAACGGTATAGCCCTCGTCACGGGGCCGACCGGTTCAGGCAAAAATACCACACTTTACGCGGCTTTGTCTGAACTGAATAACGACGAGGTCAATATCTGTACGGTTGAGGACCCCGTGGAGTGCAATATATCAGGCATAAATCAGTTTCAGGTGAGTAAGAGCGTAGGCTTTGAGTTTTCTACTGCCCTGCGCAGTCTGTTGAGACAGGACCCCGACATAATAATGGTCGGCGAGATTCGCGACGAAGCTACAGCCAATATATCGATGCAGGCCGCTCTGACAGGCCATTTGGTCCTCTCAACCTTGCACACCAATGATGCACCCGGAGCCGTAACGCGTTTGATCGATTTGAATGTTGCTCCTTATCTTGTTGGTACTTCATTGATCGGCGCTTTAGCCCAGCGATTAGTTCGAAAGATCTGTCCCAACTGCAAAACGGAGTATGAGCCGCCCGTAAGCATAAGGAGAACCGTTGAAGAGCTGAGCGGAGAAGTTGAGAAGTTCCACCGCGGCGTGGGCTGCAAGAAGTGCCGGAACACCGGCTACGCCGGCCGAATCGCAATCCACGAGCTCTTTGTGCCGGATGAGGAGATTATGGAGATGATTAATGAGCGAGCTACCTCAAAGAAATTAAGGGCAAAGGCAGTTGAAAGGGGAATGGTTCCTTTGCAGTTGGACGGGATTGAAAAGGTAAAAGCCGGAATCGTTGCTATCGAGGAAGTGTTGAGAACAACCCACGCGGAACCATCGTCCGCACCGCAATACACAGAACAGAGTACAGATAAATGACTTTATCGACAACAACTGCACAAACAGCAGGCGAAAAGACGAAACCCGCTGGCGGGCCAATGCCGGCACCTTCGGCTGAGCCTTTGAAGCGTTTGGCTTTCGAACCATCCAGCCAGCTGCGCAATGCAAAGGTGAAGCACGCCGAGTTGATACTGTTCACCACAGAGCTATCGGTTATGCTCGATAGTGGGGTGGTGCTTAGCGATGCGCTTGATGCTATTGTGGAGCAGGCTGACAACGACAAGTTCAAAATGATAATCACGGACCTGGCTGAGACGGTTAAGCGCGGTGAGACTTTTTCAGAAGCCCTGACTGCCTACCCTAAAGCTTTCAATACGATGTTTATCAGTATGGTCAAGGCTTCGGAAGCCTCCGGCAGAATGGTGGACATGCTCCAGGTGCTCAGCGGGTATCTAGACTTCGAATGCGAAACTCGCAAACGCATCAAAGGCGCACTTACGTACCCGTTTATTATGGCACTAATGGCTGTGGCCGCGACGGGCACCCTAATGTTTTTTGTTTTGCCCAGGTTTATGAGCATTTACGAGGCCCGAGGGGCCGCATTGCCAAAGATTACTCGAATATTAGTGGGCTTTAGCAGCATATTGGGTGACTTCCAGGCGATGACTGCCATCATAACAGTAGTCATTATGGTGTCAACGGCGTTGTATTACTTCGCCAGGACCGTGACTGGCCGCTGGGTGATAGACTCCCTGAAAATCCACACGCCTGTCATCGGGACAATGTTCGTTGATATGGTGATAACTCGCAGCATGCGCATCATGGCGACAATGATCAATACGGGTGTTCAGCTCCTGGACGCAATACATGTGGTTGAGGAGTCGTGTGAGAATTACTATTTTCAGCGGCTTTGGGCCAGCACCGACGAAAAGATTCGCGATGGCTACCAGCTATCAGAATCGATACTGGTTTCGCCGGGAGCTGAGCTAATTGCGCCAGGAATCATACAGATGCTTCGCGCAGGAGAAAAGGGCGGCAAGTTGGGTGAGGTCTGTGACAAAATATCTGTCTTCTACGAGAAAAAACTCGAAGGTTCGATCACGAACGTCATGGCCATGATTGAGCCGTTGATGATTACAATTCTTGGCGCCATAATTGGAACGATCGCCATAGCATTACTACTGCCCGTATTTCGGATATCGACCGTCATCGCACACTAAAGCCAGTCCACAGACTGTCACCCTGAGCGAAGCGAAGGGTCTCTTCTAAAACTGATAGCGTCCCCCGGTATGTTCTGAATTGCTCATTCTGCGGCAGTTTCTGATGAAAGACTTGCAGTTCGCCGTGAGCATGTCCTAACAAAGGTCCTTTCCCCTTGCTTTTGCATGCCTCACAGGTCAATTGACGTGAGAATTTTCCTGCACGTGCAGTGATTTCCAAGATGGCATAAAGCGAGTTTCGACACAGCAAATTCTATCGGAAATGACTGTCCTGCTATTTTGCCGTATCCAATCGTTATGTGAGGCAAAAAATTCGCAAAACTTGCCTTTTCCGGATAGTTCTTAATCCAGAGCAATGAGGTCTGTGCAACCTCCTCGTCACCATACACCATATCGCTGGTCACATCATAGCTGAAATATGGCGTCACTTTCTTCATGACTTTTTCGTGAAGCGATTGGAGCTCTCTTGTCTTAGCTATCTCAAAAACCGAAACCTGTTCGCCCTTCGCATTTGTCGACGTCCGGATACCAATAACCTTCAAGTCCCCCAAGGGACTTTCTTTGGCCACTGACTCTAAGACTTTCTCGATGGACGCGATGTCCCTTTCCACGATGCAGCCCATAGCCAAGGAGATGTGCGGCAGGCAGTTTTCTTTGTTCAGCACAATTTCTCTGCCGAACTTTTCCACCAGCTCAGCGTTTGCTTCAATTGCCCTGTCCGTCATCTCGTCCGATGGCAGTAACACAACATCTACCGCTATTTTAGCCATGTTTTTTCTCCAACACTGTGTGTCTTGACATAGAAGCTACTTTCCCGTTGTTATCGCTTTGACAACTTCCTCATACTGCCTTAGCACCTTTTGGTTTTTCTGCCCGATGATTCTGTTTAGTATGAATATCGTCACACAATTGGCGACAAATCCGGGGACAATTTCGTACATAGTGTCACTCAGGCCGACCTGCTTCCATACGACCAAAACCACCGTCCCCGTCACCATCCCCGCCAAGGCTGATTGCCAGCTCGTCTTTCGCGAAAATAGCGAGAAGATCACTAAAGGCCCAAACGCCGCCCCAAACCCACCCCACGCATAACGCACTATCTTTAAGATTGTCTCACCGCGAGGCAGCGCCAGAACTAATGCTATCACCGAAATTATGATTACACAGATTCTGCCCACAAGAACAACCTCTCACTGCGAGGCGTTTTTCTTTATCGCTTTCTGGTAGAAATCTTCCGTCAATGCCGACGATGAAACCAAGAGCTGCGAATCTATCGTTGACATAATCGCCGACAAAATCGCCGCCAGCATTATCCCTGCGAGCCACGGGTGCATTACTTTGTCTATCATATAGATAAAGACCTTCTCCTCTTCGCCGTCGGCCAGGTTGTCAAACATGCCAATCCCGACAAGACCGATAACCACCGCGCCAGCCAGCGAGAAGAAGACCCAAACGACAGCTATGGTCATCGATTCGGTCAGCTTACCCGGCGATTTGATGCTCATAAACCGGGCCAGAATATGCGGCTGGCCGAAATAGCCCAGGCCCCACGCCATCGTGGAAATAATCATCAGAAGTGCAGATTTATCTGCCTGAGGTATTAGACTTTTCTGTATGTCTGTCATGGTTTCACTTATTGTTTCGGCCCCTCCAACATCGATGTACGCCAGTGCCGGAACAACTGTTAAAGCCAAAACCATTAGCGCACCCTGGAAAAAATCGGTCCAGCACACCGCTAAGAAGCCACCCAAAAAAGTGTAGAGAATTATTATCACGCCGCCAATGAGCACCGCTATCTCGTATCGGACCTTGAAAGTTGATTCAAGCAGTGTGCCTGTAGCCTGTAGGTGCGCCGAGGCGTATATCGTGAAAAAAAACAGAATGACAATAGCCGACAACACCCGCAGCAGCCCTGTCGGGTCGCCAAACCGTGCCTCAAAAAAGCAGGGCAGCGTTATTGTGTTGGTCTTCTGCGTGTAAACTCTTAACCGGCCAGATACCAGCTTCCAGTTCAGAACCGTTCCAATGAAGAGGCCTATCGCGATCCAGGCTTGCCCCATCCCCGCTGCATAAACAGCCCCCGGCAGTGCCATCAGCAGCCATCCGCTCATATCGCTCGCTTGTGCTGACAGCGCCGTCACCCACGCCCCCATTCCGCGACCGCCCAATAGGTAATCCTCTATGCTGACACTTCTGCGGTAAAAGTAGAAGCCAATCCCCAACAAGAATACAAAATAGATGACGAACGTAACTAAAGTTGGACTTGACATACTAAACACGAACCGCGAATCACCAATCATGAACAGCTACTCATGCCGTTTCAAATAAATTAGTGCAACTTTTGCGTCTTGTCATTCCGGGCTTGACCCGGAATCCAGAAAATATCAGGCCTGGATTCCCGCTCCCCACTTTCGCGGGGACAAGTTTACACCTGCGAAGGCAGGTGCGGCAATGACAAAAAGTGACATTCTCTTTTTAGAAACGGCAGTAGATTATCGATAGTCAACAATAAATAATCAATTGAAAAGTGCTTCTCCGCAAAGGAGGTTAATCCAGTGTGTGGGTAATCTTTGTGGCACGACATAAGAACCCCTATGGCATAGGACTGCGCCTTGCGTCATTGCGAGCGAAGCGAAGCAATCTCATTGGTTCCCAGGCCGGAGATTGCCGCGGCCCGCCAACGGCGGGCCTCGCAATGACGACAGCGCCTCTATTATGCCCTGTGAATAGGTATTGACAAACTGCGGAATATCTTGCGGGAGAATCTGGCCACACCTTTAATCCACGGATTTGCAATAATGTATTGACCCTCCGCCTATTTGTGCTATATCTTGCGGGGATAAGGCTGGAATACAACAGTCAACAACAATTTCAGAAAGGACATAAGTCAGAAAGGACATAAGAATGAAACGTCACTCAAGAATACTTATTTGCAGCGTATCTATTGTGCTTCTTGTCGCCGGCTGCGCTGGTGAAGTTATTGTTCCGGTTCGCGACGCTAGCATTACAGCGAAGGAAAAAGAGTGGCTGGAAAAAGCGTATCGGTATGACAAGAACGGCTGGATTTATCTGCACATTGAAGGTGAGCCTTTCGAAAGAGGATTCCAGCGAGGTTACTTAACCGCTGATGAAATCGATGAGTTCTTTAAGACAATTGCTTACATACTAAAATTCAAGACCGCCAAAGAGGTTGATTTCTTTGTTGAAGCCGCTGCCAAACTTTTCAAGAAAAAGGTCTCTAAAGAGTACATTGAGGAAATGAAGGGAATGGTGGCGGGAATGGAAAGAGCCGGTAAAAAAGTCGCCTTTGAGGAAATGCTTTTCATGAATGGATTTATCGATATCTGGTGGTACTGGTGGCCTGAGGAGAAAGAATCAATGAGCCCCGGCTGCAGTGCTTTTGTTGCTACCGGAGAAGCGACCGCCGACGGCAAAATTGTAATGGCTCATAATTCATGGACCGGCTATGCTTATCTTAGATTCTGTAATATTATCGTAGAGATTGTTCCAGACAAAGGCCATCGAATCTTGATGCAATCCTGGGGTCCCTGCATATACAGTGCTACCGATTTTTTCATCACATCAGCCGGTTTGATTGGCACGGAAACGACTATTGGCGGTTTCAATGGATTCGATCGAAAGGGAACGCCTGTCTTCGAAAGAGCCAGGCGTGCAATGCAGTATGCAGATAGCGTTGACGAATGGGCCCAGATAATGATTAAGGACAATAACGGCGCTTACGCCAACTCCTGGCTATTGGGGGACATCAAAACCAATGAGATTGCCCGCCTTGAGCTTGGCCTAAAGCATCACCGTTTAGAGAAAAAGGCAACGGGTTGGATTACCGGCTCAAATGTTACCGATAATATAGAAATCTTAAGAAATGAGACTAATGCTCCTTACGATGACATAAGAGATGGTCGTGTAGCTCGCCGGGAGCGGTGGAAACAGCTTATGAAAGAACACTATGGAAAAATCGATGTTGAGATTGCCAAGCGAATGCTGGCTGACCATTATGATGTCTACTTGCAGAAAGACAACCCGAGTTCCAGAACAATATGCGGCCACTATGAATTAGATGATGGAAGTGTCCCCGGAAGCCGAAGCGCTTATCGTCCGGCGGGAGCCATTGATGGAAAAGTCGTTGACTCAAACATGGCACAGAACTGGCAGTTCTGGGCGAAATGGGGGAGCTCCTGCGACATTGGCTTCGATGCGCAGAAGTTTTTAGAAAAACATACTCAGTATGACTGGCTGGAAGGATACTTGAAAGATTTACCTGCCGAGCCCTGGACTATTTTCCCTGCTAAGCAAAAGCAGTAATTTTGCGCAGACAGTATTTAGGAACGCCGGCAGTTCAGTTCCGGTCGTGCCTTATACAGATTAGTAAGCTGCCTGAGCCGCCACGTATGAATGTTGCAGCTCAACATCCGAGTAGGTCACTTATGCTTCTTCGACCACCTTGTAGCCGAGCGTGTCGGCCAGAGCAAAGACCGGCTCTTTGAGCTCGCCATAGAAGGTCACGCGGTGCCAGCCCCAATGGTCCCACATAGTGAACAGCTTCTCCATGTCGCCCACAGGTTCCTCGGCCAGTTTCGTGCGGCACGCACATCCCGAAACCAATTCACGCATCTTCATACTAAGCCTCCTGTGAATATATAGTGCAATTAGCTTATCCAGCAGTTTTCAGCCCTTCAGCGTTTGGTCAGGAGCCTGTGAGCCGAAAATTGCACATATCGTAAAAATCGTACAATCACCCTCGTACCGGGCCAAATGACGCCCGCCAGTCGCAGGCAGCCAGACCGCCTCTGACATATCCCGGCAAATTGTCCCGGGCAATCGCGCCGCGTTATCGCCGTTGAGAGTTCTAAAACCTTCCATGCGCCTGGAAATTGTCCCTGCTCCCACTTTGGTATGATCTCAGCGGCCTTGACGTTTCTGTTCTTCTTGAACTCGGAAAACACGGTCAGGTTCAATCTGCCCCAAGGAGTGGCAATGGCACTCTTGCCCTCGTTGCCATGATAACGGTCAAGACGCAGGCAGACCGTCCTGACGCCCTTATTCCAAACATGGTTCAACTGTTCTATCCGCCCGTGGGGGTCCGAAGGTGCAACGTGGTGCCCCCGCCATGGCGCAGCGACACGTTTGTGATCTTCACGTTTTTGCAGCGCTGCAATCCGATGATCCGGCGTCCCACGCCTGAGGGTTCTCGATCTTGGGTAATACCGGTTTTGCCTTCGATGACGCCGCCGCCGGTGATCGTCACGTTCTCCAGCCTGTCGCCCCAAATCAAGGCGCTGAGCGATCCTTTGGGCTCGCCGTAAATCGGTCCCGGCGCCGCCAGAAGCGTCACATCGGGTGTAATCTTCAGTGTAACATTGCTCTTCGTGAAGATCTTGCCAGACATCCACGAGGAGCGTGACAATCACGCCTTCTTGCTTCAGATCCTTGACAAGGCCTGGGGAACGCAGGTCGAAGTGATTCGCAAGCACGATCCTAATCACCTCATCCTCGGCGATACGCTCAACGTCAACGAACCCATCAGCGACGATATCATCCGGGTCTACGCCAAACACTTCCCGGTCATCGTTTGCCAGTACTACAGGACGCATTCGGAAAATGGCATCAACCCATGGCCGACACCATGGCCAAGTTCGGAAAAGAGATGTACTCGATAGCGAAGCCCTGATGCTCGGAACTCAGCTTCACAATGACCTGCGCCCCTGTGGTTCGTGGCAGGAGCCGATCTCCAGGGATACGCCCAATATCGAGGGTCTGGTTGAGGATCTGGATTCCTGTTTTCCCCTTGATTCGCCTTCCGTCCGGGCGTATTATCCTTTTCATGGCTGGAAAATCAAAATCCCTATCCTGTAAGATGCAAAGGGAGGAATCTATGAAGTACAGGTCTGTGACACTCATCGCTGTGTGCCTTTGCCTGCTCACCGCCGCTGCCGGCATGGCCTCTGACCTCAAAA
Source organism: Planctomycetota bacterium (assembly GCA_030641115.1). Classification (GTDB taxonomy): domain Bacteria; phylum Planctomycetota; class Phycisphaerae; order Sedimentisphaerales; family Anaerobacaceae; genus DAOWID01. The sequence continues at coordinate 16,308 of DAOWID010000257.1, forward strand.
TATGGTACGACAAGCCCGCCGGTGACTGGATGCGTGAAGCGCTGCCGATCGGAAACGGACGCCTCGGCGGCATGATCTTCGGCGACAAGGCCAAAGAGCACATCCAGTTCAACGAAGACAGCCTCTGGATCGGCGACGAAAGCGACACCGGCGCATACCAGGCATTCGGCGACTTCTACATTGAACTCGGTGACCCAGGGTCTCCTTTCAGGAAAACAGGCAGCATTGACCAACCGGCGTCCGGTCAATACCGGCGCGAACTGGACCTGGCCAGCGGCGTTCACACCCTAACTTACAAAAATAAAGGAGTTAACTTCAAACGTGAGTATTTCGCCAGTAACCCGGACCAGGTACTGGTATTCCGCCTGACGGCGGACAGGAAAGGTATGTACTCCGGAACAGTTACCCTTACAGATATGCACGAAGGCCATATATCCGCAAAAGGCAAC